>JAZSPE010000211.1:0-2283 GCA_045537265.1 Clostridia bacterium
TTTTTTGTGGTGCAAAGTTAGATAAAAAGAAATATTATCAGTTAGAAAATTATGAAAAACAAGATGAAGAGATAAATAGAGAGAGCAATACATTCAGGTATGTTATTAGTTTTCTAATCCCTCTTATTGGTTATATTTTAGGAGCAATTCTCTTATCTAAAGATAATGATAATGAAAAGTCTGCAGGGCAAAATTGTATAATATTAGGGATTGTTTCGGCTGTATTAAGTATATTTGCTTGGCTTATTTTCGTTGATTTAATGGTTTGATAAAAGGGTGAATAGACAAGATGACAAAAGGAGAAGATGCTTTAATAGTAAGAATGTTTTTTACTCCTAACTTAATATGAGCAAGGGCGTTTTTGTCGAAAATAAATAAAGAGGTATGGTATGAAAATCAGAAGAGCAGAGGAAGGGGATTTGGCTTTGATACTCAGGGTATATGAAACGGCCCGGGAATATATGAGGCAAAGCGGAAACCCTGACCAATGGGGGACGGACAAGCCTAAAAGGAAACTATTGGAAGACGACATAAAAAAAGGGGAGCTTTTCGTTGGGGAGAGCGAGGAAGGGGAGATACACTTTGTGTTCGCCTTTATTCTGGGCGCTGACCCTACTTATTCTTATATAGAAGACGGCGAATGGCTTTCCGATGAACCTTATGGAACAATCCACCGCATAGCAAGTGACGGAACTGTATCGGGGGTTGTTAAAATGGCGGTTGAATATTGCCGAAAGACTATTCCAAACCTCAGAATAGACACTCACGAAAAGAACAAGACAATGCAACATGTTGTGGAGAAGCTTGGGTTTACAAGATGCGGTATTATATATTTAGAAGATGGAGCGCCGAGGATTGCATATCAGCTTTTATAATGGAATAATTCCAGTTAAAGCTAAAAACACATTATTTGGCACTTTACGGCATAGACTATATGGATGAAACAATGGAGGTTTTTATATGAATGGGATTGTTGTGTATAAAACTAAATATGGCTCGACTAAAACCTATGCTCAGTGGATAGGCGAGGAGCTTGACTGTAAGGTAGCCGACGCCAGAGAAGTTACAATAGACGAACTTGAAAAATACGACACCATAATATATGGCGGAGGCCTTTACGCTGAGGCTATAAACGGCGTAAGCCTTATTACTAAGAATATAGAAAGGCTCAAAAACAAGAGGATTGCAATTTATACAACAGGTATTACGCCTCTTGATTGTCGTGATTATTACGATAAGTATGTTATTGAAAGGAATTTTAAGAGCGGAGTTCCGGGAAACATAAAGCTCTTCAACTTCACAGGGAAGATGGTTTTAGATGAGCTTAGCGCTGTCCACAGGACTGCTCTTAAAACATTAAAGAAGATTATGTCCTCTAAAAAAGAGCCAACAGAAATGGAAAAGTTGTTAGTTGAGCTTTGCGATGCAGACGGAGATTTTTCCGACCGCTTACAGATTGCGGATTTAATATCGTATGCAGTGGCAGAGGCGCAGGCGAGCTAACTTGTTATTTTTTGCGGACGAATAATTAAAATCATATTTTTCTCATAATAGGTTATACTACTGCTGAGGTGATTTGGTTATGAACGACAAAAAAGGAAAAGAAAGCGAAAAGACCGCAACGGATAACAAATGGGTTTCCACAGGAATAGCCCGTCCTGCTGACGAATCGGTCAGAAAAGACGGCCCAGGTGGCGAGGATGCAAAATAAATAAAAACATAAAAGACTTGAACAATCGTTCAGGTCTTTTTTGCATAAAAAGAACAAAAAACTATTGATAATCTTATCAAAGAGTGCTATAATAATTTCAAGTTGAGTTAAAAAAGGAGGAAAAAATGAAAACGGAGAAAAACATTCTTATTGCATTTATTTTGAATTTCGTTTTTTCTCTTTTCGAGTTTGTTGGAGGAGCTTTAACGGGAAGCGTTGCCATAATTTCGGACGCTGTCCACGATATAGGGGACGCGACAAGCATTGGTATATCCTATTTTTTAGAGCATAAAAGCAAGAAACAGCCTGATGAGGTTTATACCTATGGCTATGGAAGATTTTCCGTAATCGGCGGACTTATTACCACAGTTATCCTGCTGGTAGGCTCAATCGTGGTTATATATAATGCGGTTTTAAGAATTTTTAACCCTACTCCAATTGATTATAGCGGAATGATTATTCTTGCAGTTATAGGTGCAGCAGTAAATCTTATCGCCGCTTTTGTTACGAGAGAGGGAGACTCCATAAACCAGAGAGCCGTAAGCCTTCATATGCTTGAAGATGTTCTTGGC
>JAZSPE010000063.1:0-1715 GCA_045537265.1 Clostridia bacterium
GCTATGACGATATAACCTATCTTGGCATAAACAAAAGCGAAGAAATGAAAATCAGCCCCGATATAGTTGAGCGAAAAGGCATTAAGTTTGCCCTTTTCAATTATACATACGGAACAAACGGAATTCCTCTTCCTGCTGGGAAGGAATATATGGTAAATCTTCTTGATGAGAAGAAGATAGAGGAAGACATAAAGTCAGTTAGAGATGAGGTTGACTTTGTTGTTGTTTTCCCTCATTGGGGGAATGAATATCAGCTAAGCGCATCGGAACAACAGAAGGCTCTCGCTCTTAAAATGTGTGAGTGGGGAGCGGACGCAATTATCGGCTCTCATCCCCATGTTATAGAGCCTTGCGAATGGATAAAGAGCGAAAATGGAAACGAATGTGTTGTCTTTTATTCTTTGGGCAACTTCGTTTCAAGACAAAAGGATACTCAAAATCTCTTAGGCGGAATGGCAGGCCTTGAATTCAGCGTAAAAGGGAAAGAAAAGACTGTTAAAGCAAAGTTTACCCCAATCGTAACCCAATACGATTATAATTCAAGAAACTTTGTTGTTTATAAGCTTAAAGACTATACCGATGGTCTTGCCAAGCTCCACGGCATAAATTTATATGACGGAGTTTTAAGCAAAGGAAAGTTTGAAGGAATATTCAGAAAAGTTTTTGCTGAGTATCCGACTAATATAGAGATTGAATACAGCGAATAGGAGAAATCTTATGAAAATAACATTGCTTGGAGATTCCATAAGAGGTGCATACGGGAAAGAAGTTCCCCGCATTTTAGGAGACGGCTTTACCGCATATCAGCCTCAGGACAATTGCAGATTTTCTGCCTATACACTAAGAGGCCTCTTTGAGTGGCGGGAGGAGATGACAGGAAGCCGAATCGTCCATTGGAATAACGGATTGTGGGATATTTGCAATCTCTTCGGGGATGGATGCTTTACTCCCGAAAAGGTATATATTGACAATATGTTAAGGATTGCGGACCTTTTACTCAAAAAACACGATAAAGTAATTTTCGCAACAACAACTCCCGTAACCAAGCAGAATCCATACGATAAAAACGAGGCAATCGAAAGATATAATGAGATAATCGTTCCCCTTTTAAAAGAAAAAGGGGTTATCATAAACGATTTGCATAGTTTAGTAAAAAAAGATATTGATAAATATATCCGCAAAGACGATAATATCCATTTAACCAATGAGGGCACCCAGGTATGCGCCCGACAGGTGGCAGATGTTATCCGAGAGGTTTCCAAAACAATAGTTTAAAGGAGAAAAAGGGAAATGATTAACAAGAGAGTTATGCTTGAAGAAGGAAATGAGAATGCATATCTTGATGTATATGCGGCGCAAGAAATTGAGGATTTTAAAAGAAGCGCAATTCTTATAATGCCGGGCGGTGGCTATGGCCGCTGCGACGGAAGAGAAGGAGAGCCTATTGCTATGGCGTTTTTATCCCATGGCTTTAACGCTTTCGTGCTTAACTATTCCGCAGGGCATAAGGCATTCCCTGCTCATTTGATTGAAGCTTCTATGGCGGTTAAGCATATCCGCGATAATGCAGAAGAATACAGAATTGACCCGGATAAAGTCTTTGTTGTGGGATTTTCAGCAGGAGGTCATCTTGCGGCGTCCTTAGGAACAATGTGGGACAGACAGGAAATCTATGATGCGGTTCCAATGCCTCTTGGCTATAACAAGCCAAAGGG
>JAZSPE010000118.1:0-3412 GCA_045537265.1 Clostridia bacterium
TGCTGCGTTAAGGTCAGGCATTTTCTGTTTAGCGATTGCTTCAAGGTCAGCCTTAGAGAGCTGAGCAACCTTTGTCTTGTTTGGAACACCGCTTCCGCTCTGAATTTTGCAAGCTTTCTTAATTAAAACTGCAGCCGGCGGAGTCTTAGTGATGAATGAGAAGGATCTATCCTGGTAAACTGTGATAACAACCGGGATAACAAGACCTGCGTCATTCTTTGTTCTTTCGTTGAACTGCTTACAGAAGTCCATAATGTTAACACCGTGCTGACCGAGAGCCGGACCAACTGGTGGTGCAGGAGTAGCTTTCATAGCTTCAATCTGCAATTTGATGTAACCTGTAATTTTTTGAGCCATTTTCATGACACCTCCCTTTCTAACAAACGTGGTAATATCGAGGCAACCCTCAGGCTACCCCTCCCACAAACTTGGCGCAAGCGCCAAATATATAATACAGCGTGTGCTGTGTGGGTAACAAATTTAAACTAATGCTTCAACCTGATTAAATTCAAGTTCAACATCCGTATCTCTGCCAAACATGGAAACCTTGGCTTTAACTTTCTGCCTGTCCATGATGATTTCAGAGATAACACCAACGAACCCTTCAAGAGGACCATACTTAACCCTGATCTGATCGCCTTCGGCGAAATCAATGTTAATAGTGCGCTTTTCAAGGCCCATATTGATTATTTCCTGCTCAGTAAGAGGAACCGGCTTAGAACCGGGACCGACAAACCCCGTAACACCACGGCAGTTTCTCACAACATACCAGCTTTCGTCAGTCATAACCATTTTAACTATGACATAACCTGGGAAGAGCTTACGCATAACGGTTTTCTTTTCGTTATCCTTAATCTCAACAACCTCTTCCATAGGAACGCATATTTCCTGAATAACATCCTGCATGTTACGATTTTCAATTGTTTTTTCTATATCAGCCTTAACCTTATTCTCATATCCGGAATAAGTGTGGGCCACATACCATTTTGCTTCTGCCATAAGTTTGGGATAATCCCGTTCCCTCCTAAAATTTCTACTTAATCAAAGCTCCGATGCCCCAAGCGAAAAGCCAATCGAGTGCGGCAATAAGGACTGCGATAAGTACTACGAAAACAAGAACGATAATAGTGTTCTGTTTAACTTTAGAAAAAGACGGCCAAACAACCTTTTTGAATTCAGCCTTGGCATCAATAAACCAGTTCTTAATCTTGCTCATTTTAGTTCTCCTTTAACCTTTGCAAACTTACTTTGTTTCCTTATGCAAAGTGTGCTTTCTGCAGAATCTGCAGTATTTGTTCATTTCAAGTCTGTCCGGGTCATTCTTCTTGTTTTTCATTGTATCGTAGTTTCTCTGCTTACATTCGGTGCAAGCTAATGTGATTTTAACTCTCATTTTGTTCACCCTTTCTCTAAAAACCCTTTCGGGATTCATACAACACAAATAAAGCCTCTTTTCAGAGGTAAAACCATTTTATCACGGAAGCGCAAATTTGTCAATGG
The DNA here is from genome assembly GCA_045537265.1 of Clostridia bacterium. Lineage (GTDB taxonomy): Bacteria > Bacillota > Clostridia > Monoglobales > Monoglobaceae > SIG454. Next base: position 1,501 of record JAZSPE010000118.1, read on the forward strand.
TTTTTTGCAAAAAATTTCCGAATAATAAGGCTTTTTTGCGAATAGAATTTCATAGATGCATAAAAACACAATATATTGTAGTTATGCCTTTTTGTAAACCCGAAAGGGAGGATAAAATGAAAAACGGACTGAAAATTGCATTTGTTTATATAGGACTTGTCATAGGGGCAGGCTTTGCCTCGGGGCGGGAGATTATAGAGTATTTCAATATGAAAAGTCAGAGAAACCCTTTCCCTGTCCTTCTCGCCATTTTCCTCTTTGCAACCATTTCCTACCTTATATTAAATAAGGCAAGACGGGAAGGTATATCCGACTTTTCAGAATTTGTGGATAAAGAGGCTGGGAAGCTGGCAGGATTTATCAAGGGAATAATGTATCTTTTTATGTTCTGCGGATTTTTCGTAATGCTCTCTGCGGGCGGAGCACTTTTTAAGTCCGCCTTTGGCTGGGATGATAAGGTAGGGGTTGTGGCGCTGTCCCTTATATGCTTTCTTGTTTTTTCTTTCGATATTCAGGGGATTGTGGCAATCAACTCCATTTTAGTTCCCTTTATTATATTCGGTGCAACTTATCTGTCAGTTTCTTCCTTATTATATAGTAGCGAAACGGTGTCGGTGTTTTCTCTTTCGGATAACCCCTATGTTTCAGCGGTGTGCTATGTGAGTTATAACACCATAACGGCAGGGGCGGTGTTGGTGCCTTTATATTCTATCCTTGACAAAAAGTCGGTTAAGGTTGGAGCGATAGTCGGGAGCGCGGTATTGGGTGTTTTGATTTTTCTCATAAGAGAGGCCCTCAATATTTATTATGACAGGGTCCTCTATTCCCAGATGCCACTTTTTGAAATGGCGGCGCTCAGAGGAGAGGTCTATAAAATGATGTATCTTGGAGTGCTTTTCACTTCAATTTGCACAACGGCGGTTTCCCATGGCTTTGGAGTCTTGTCAAGGTTTAAGTTTAAGACGAGGAAACAAAGGGTAATAGGGTCGGGGATTTTTTGTCTGGCTGCCCTGCCCTTTTCGGAACTGAATTTCTCCTTTCTGGTGTCTTCGCTTTATTTGGTTTTCGGATATTTCGGCTTAATCTGGCTGATTATTCTGCTTATAAGGAAATAATTTTTTTGACTTGAAGTCGGAGCAAACGAGAGTATAAAAGAGCAAAACGGCGAATTTAAGACTTTGTATAGGCGTAAATCGATTTTATCAAAAATTTTTCAAAAAAAGGGTTGACAAAACTGCGCTTCCGTATTATAATAAACAAGCTTGTTAAAGTGACAGAGCAGACTGTGGGCAGATGCACACAAGAAAATGCGTCCATCTGCTCACAGTTTGAAATTCTATTAGGAGGTAAGTTAATATGTCAACTTATATGGCAAAAGCAAACGAAGTTGAAAAGAAGTGGTATATCATTGATGCTGCTGGTAAGCCTCTCGGTCGTGTTGCTGCGGCTGCTGCAACAATTTTAAGAGGAAAGCACCGTCCTGAATATACTCCAAACGCTGATTGCGGTGAATATGTAATTATTATCAACGCAAAGGATGCTGTTTTAACTGGTAACAAGTTATTACAGAAGAAATGGTACAGACACACAGGTTATATCGGACACCTTAAAGAAGTTTCTTATAAGGACCTTATGGCAAACCGTCCTGAAAAGGCTATGGAGCTTGCTATCTCCGGTATGATGCCTCATAACACTCTTGGCAGACAGTGCCTCAAAAAGCTCAAGATTTATGCTGGTGCAACTCATGAGCATGAAGCACAGAAACCTGTAGAGTGGACAGGCAAAATATAAGGATAGGAGGAGAAGTTAAATGGCTAAGACAGTTCAGTATTACGGAACAGGCAGAAGAAAAGAGTCTGTTGCAAGAGTAAGATTGATCCCTGGTAAGGGCGCAATCACAATTAACGGTAGA
>JAZSPE010000137.1:0-3397 GCA_045537265.1 Clostridia bacterium
ATGGCTACGATCCGACTTAAATAAATGATTTTGTTGAGGTCAGGTTAAATGGATAAAAAGGTTTGCATAGTCGTTGGAGCGGGCGATTTTTCTGAAACCAAAATTGAAAAAGGCGAAAAGGATTTAATAATTGCTGCCGACGGCGGACTTTTAAATCTTGAAAACATAGGGATTACTCCCGATATTGTGGTTGGGGATTTTGACTCTCTTGGCTATGTCCCAAAGTATGAAAACATTATAACTTTAAATCGGGATAAAGATATAACGGATACATGGGCAGGGATAGAAGAAGGGATAAAAAGAGGTTATAAAAATTTTAAAATCTATGGCGGAACAGGCGGAAGAGAAAGCCATACTTTTGCAAATATCCAAAACCTTGTAAAGCTTACTAAAATGGGGCTTTATGGAGAAATGATTTCTGAGAATGAGGTTATAACGGCAGTCAAAGATGGCGAAATAACCTTTGATAAAAACCATAAGGGTTTCATTTCGGTTTTTGCTTATTCGGATAAAGCGGAGGGCGTTTCGCTGAAGAATCTTAAATATGAACTTGATGGTGCAGTTTTAACAAACGGCGAGCCTTTGGGGGTAAGCAATGAGTTTATCGGCAGAGAGGCGAAAGCCCAAGTTGAAAACGGAATAATTTTAATAATTTATAATGGAAAAAGGGACTGATTTTCATAATCAGTCCCTTATTTTTATTAAAAATTAACCAAAGGGGAGGCTCTTGCATAATAATAAAGAAGAAAATTAATAAAAATTCTTTAAAATACTTTACTAAAGAGAAAAAATTTGCTATAATAAAATGGTGTATGAGAAGAGGTAAATTATATGGGAATATTTAAATCTATAAAAGAAGAAATCAATCTTGTTTTTGAGCGTGACCCTGCGGCAAGAAGCCGTGCACAGGTTTTATTTCTCTACCCCGGAGTAAGAGCGATTATTATGTATCGGTTTGCTCATAAACTTTATAATAAAAAGCATTATTTTCTTGCTGACTGGATTTCAAAAAGAGCCAGAAAGAAAACAGGCATTGAAATTCATCCTGCGGCAAAAATAGGGAAAGGCGTTTTTATTGACCACGGAATGGGCGTTGTAATAGGGGAAACTGCTATTGTGGGTGATAACTGTACCATTTACCAGGGGGTAACTTTGGGAGGAACGGGAAAAGATAAAGGAAAGCGTCATCCTACAATCGGAAATAATGTAACCATTGGCTGCGGAGCTAAGGTTTTAGGTCCGTTTTCGGTAGGGGATAATAGTAAAATTGCCGCAAATGCGGTGGTTTTAAACGAAATTCCGGAGAACAGTACTTGTGTCGGTGTTCCGGCGCATATTGTTAAAAGAGATAATATTAAGATTGCATCTGCGAAAATTGACCTTGACCAGATTCATATTCCGGATCCGGTTTCTATGGAGCTTTGCAGAATGAGATCTGAGATTGAGAAACTTAAAAGGGAAAGGACTGAAAATACGGATGAAACTGTATAATACTTTAAAAAGAGAAAAAGAAGAATTTGTCCCAATTGAGGCGGGAAAGGTTAAGATGTATTCCTGCGGGCCGACTGTATATAATTTTTTCCATGTGGGAAATGCAAGACCTTTTATCATTTTCGATACTCTTCGCCGTTATTTTGAATATAGAGGCTATGAAGTTACTTTTGTTCAGAATTTTACGGATATTGACGATAAAATGATTAACAAAGCCAACGAGCTTGGCATAACCGTTAAAGAGCTTGCCGATGAATATATCGGGGAGTATTTTAAAGATGCCAAAGGTCTTGGTATTAAAGAAGCAACATATCATCCGAGAGCTACCGAAAATATCGATGCTATCATAGAAATTGTTAAGGACCTTGAAAATAAGGGCTTTGCGTATAATGTTGACGGGGATGTTTATTTCTCAGCTAAAAAGTTTTCTCAGTACGGAAAGCTTTCTCACCAGCCTCTTGAAGACCTTGAAGCAGGGGCGAGAATAAATGTTAACGAAGACAAGAAAGACCCGATGGACTTTGCTCTCTGGAAGAAACAAAAAGAGGGCGAGCCTGCATGGGAAAGCCCCTGGGGAATGGGAAGACCGGGCTGGCATATTGAGTGTAGTGCTATGGCGAATAAATTCCTTGCCAAGACAATCGATATTCATAGCGGCGGTCAGGACCTTATTTTCCCACATCACGAAAACGAGATTGCCCAGTTCGAATGTGCAAACGGTTGTACCTTTGCAAACTATTGGCTCCATAACGGCTATATAAATATTGATAACAGAAAAATGTCAAAATCTCTCGGTAACTTCTTTACAGTAAGAGATATCGCAGAGGAATTTGACTATGAGGTTATAAGACTCTTTATGCTCTCTGCTCATTACAGAAGCCCGATTAATTTCAGCAAGACGCTGATGGAAGCGGCTAAGTCAAGCATGGAGAGGGTTTATACCTGCCTTGAAAACCTTGAATTCTTTGGAAATAATGCCAAGGAAAAGGCACTTTTAGACAGCGAAAAAGAATATGTTAAAAAGCTTGACGATTTCAAACAAAAATATATAGATGCTATGGATGACGATTTAAACACGGCGGACGCAATCTCCGTTATATTTGAAATCGTTGCCGAGGCTAACAAAGCAATAACAGCAAATAGCGGTTCTTCTCTTGAAGCAATTTCATATACAAAGGATTTAATCCGTGAGCTTGGGGGAGTTTTAGGTCTTTTCGTAAACGATAAAAAAGACGAAATCAGTCCTGAAATTGAGGCTCTTTTAGAGGAAAGAAAGCTTGCAAGAGCAGAAAAGAACTGGGCAAAATCTGATGAAATCCGTGACAAGCTAAAAGAAATGGGCGTTATTGTTAAGGATACCGCTCAGGGCCAGCAGATTACCTTTGAATAGAGGGATATAATGCCAGATAAATTTTTAAGTGAGTTTAATATAGGTAAGAATATTGAGCCGAGTCAGTATTCGGCTCTGACTCTTGCTTATATCGGCGATTGTATTTTTGAACTTTACACAAGACTTTATCTTATAAAGGATTGCGACTATCCTGTTAAAGTTCTTCATAAAAATGCAACGAAATATGTTAAAGCCTCTGCTCAGGCGGAGTATTTTCGTCGGATTGAGGGAATACTGACAGAAGAAGAAATGGCGGTATTTAAGCGGGGAAGAAATACAACTTCCCGTCCGCCTAAAAATGCCGATTTGTTTGATTATAAAAACGCAACAGGGGTTGAAGCCCTGATTGGCTGGACATATCTTAAAGGGGATGAGGACAGGCTCTTTGAGCTTTTATCCTATCTGACGGAGCCTACTACATAAAATCTGAAAGGATTGGTGTAGGTGGCAGTAAGAAAATACGGTCTGCTTCTTTTAGGGGCAGGAATAATGGCGCTTTCTCTTGATTTGTTTTTA
>JAZSPE010000043.1:0-4107 GCA_045537265.1 Clostridia bacterium
AATCTTAAAGTCTCCCGAAGAATAGAGGGGATTGCCTCTTTTGCGGTCATTTTTTCGATATGGTTTTCTTTACTGCGGGAGATAAAACATATGCCCCCTAGTGGTGCACAAAGGTTTAGGTTTTTGCCGCTTTTTCCACTCCAAGGCGTCCCATAGACATAAATTTTTCCGTCAATAAGGCGAAGGGCAGGCTTGTCGTCGTTAATAACAAGAGCCCCCTCGAAAACCTTCTCCCAAAGAGAGGTGTGGGTGGACTTCCCTGTTCCGCTTGGTGCGGAGAAGAGATATACTTTGCCGTCATAGCATACGGCGGAGGCGTGAAGAACAAGACCGCCAAAGCCAAGAAGCTTTCTGGAAAAGTCCATACCTGTCCATATGTATTCTGCCTCAGAAAGAGTAAGACGCTCACTTTCTGCCACTCTGCGCTGCAAAAACTCATGGCTGAACGAAATGTTAATATCGCTCTCTCCTGAAAAGTCGTCGGCATATTTCTCGGCATACTCAATAAGCCTGTTTTCATTCTGCAAAACAGTTATAGAAACTTTAAGGTCTGCAATTTTACATTTAAGCTCTCTTGCCATTTTCTATACCAAGACCCTTTCAAAGAATACTCATACATAACTTATTATACAATATTTTCAAATCTTTTTCAAGAGTAATTTTCTAAGGGGAATAACGCATAAATATAACTGAGGTGGTATAATGTTTTCGTCTGCTAAAAATAAAAAAAGATATGACTATAAAGAGCTTTTAAAAGACACCCAAAAGTTTAAGACAAGATACCCGTTTTGCGAGATTTCTTCAATAGGGGAGAGCGTTCTTAAAAGGAAGCTTTTCTGCCTTAAAATAGGGGAGGGAGATAATATCGTTTTCTATAACGGCGCCCATCACGGAGCGGAGAGCATAACATCTGCCCTCCTTATGAAGTTTATTGAAGAATATGCAGAAAGCGCTGTAAATGACGGAGAAATATTCGGAATGAATTCCAATTTTCTTTATAAAAATGTTTCCCTTTATGTTGTTCCAATGGTAAACCCTGACGGAGTTGAGCTTTCCGTAAACGGAGGGCGTATGTATTCGGCTGATTTTCCAAGGCTTTTCAGGATGAATAACAACAGCGCCGACTTTTCTTTATGGCAGGCAAATTTTAACGGGGTTGACTTAAATCATAACTACGATGCCCTTTGGGAACGGTCCCGAAAAGGAGAAATAGAGAATGATATATTCGGCCCAGGTCCAACAAGATATGCAGGAGAAAAACCTTTTTCCGAGCCGGAAACCCGCGCCATAGCAGAGTTTACAAAAAGCAAGGAAATAAAACTCTCTATGGCTTTTCACAGTCAGGGGCAGGAGATTTATTATGACTTTAACAACAAAGAGCCAATCTATTCTCTCTTTATTGCAAACGCTCTTTCCTTAGGGACGGTTTATTCCCCATCGGTGCCCACGGGGATTGCGTCCTATGGCGGATATAAAGATTGGTTTATTGAAAAGTTTGGAAGGCTCGCCTTTACCGTTGAGGTAGGGAAAGGGGAGAACCCGCTTCCCCAAAGCGAGTTAAATCAAATCTATAAGGAAACCCTTAAAATTTTAGTTGGCGGAATGAAAGTGGCGTGTTTAATATAAAAATAAGGCAAGAAACGAAATGTTTCTTGCCTTTTGCTTTTAATAAAGTGGTGGATGATATTTTTTGCGTCTGCGCTTTCTTGCTTTGCTTTTCTTAATTGAAAGATAGAAGCCGTAAATCACAAGAAGAATAAAGAGAACAACGAGAGTTAAAAGGAGATAAACAATAACTTTAACAATAGTTAGGCCCCAAATTTTTTCTCCAAGAGTCATAAGGAACCCGAAAATATGTCTCTTGACTTCCTTTTCCGCAACGATTTTGGATGTTCCAACGACTTTCTTGCCGTAGGTATAACTTATTGTTCCAAGAGTATCGTCCTTTTTAACAGGGGCATAAACCTCGTCGCTTGAATATTTTATGGTTGATTTAATATCGTCAGCATTTGCGTCAAGAGGAAGAGTAATAACTATATTCTCTTTTGCAACAGCACGGACATGGTCAACCCCGGCCCCCTGCTTAACCTTTGTTTCTCCTAAGATGTCGCCTTTTTTCGCAATCTCGACCTGCTTGAAGTTGTTAAAGCCGTATTCTAGTAGTGCCTTCGCTTCCTCGTGGGAATGTTCACTCTTTAAAACAACACAGATAAGGTCGCGGTCTTTCTGAGTTGCAGAGGCAACAAGACAAGAACCTGCCGCATCTGTATAGCCTGTTTTGATTCCCGTCGCCTTGCTGTAATAATAATTTGAGTAGCGGAGATAGGAAACAAGGTTGTTTGTATTTATAAAATATCTTTCGTTTTCGGTTTTGTTTGTGGGGGCAATATTAAGAGTCTTGCTCCCAACGATTTCACGGAAGAAATCGTCTTCCATGGCAACCTTTGCGGCGGTTGCAAGGTCCTTTGCCGTTGTGAAATGGTCAGGGTCGGTAAGCCCGTGAGCATTTGTGAAATGAGAATGAATAAGGCCAAGCTCATCAGCTTTCTGATTCATTCTCTTAACAAAGTTTTCTTCGTTTCCACCAATGGTTGTTGCAAGGAGAGTTGCCGCGTCATTTCCAGATGCAATAAGCATAGCACGGATTAAGTTTTCAACGGACATTTTCTCTCCTGCTTTAAGCTCAATATGGCTTCCGTCAGAGTCCATTTTGTCCTGCATCTCTCTTGTGTATGTAAGCATATCGTCAAGAGCAATCTCGCCCTCTTCAATAGCGTCGGAAATAACAAGATATGTAATAATCTTGGTTGTTGAAGCAGGATACATTTCCCTCTCTGAATCCTTTTCGTAAAGAATGTTTCCCGTTTTCCCGTCAATTAAGATTGCGGAAACGGCGGTAAGGATAGGCGGGTTTTCCGCAAAAACAACCCCGAAAGGCAGAATTATACAGAAAATAAGAAGCATTGCTGTAAGAGTTTTTAAAATCTTCATATTTCACCGTCCTTCGCAGATTGTTCAGCCTGAGACAGCCTGATGTAGCTTGGGATAAGCTCCTGTGCGGAAAGGATTTCCCCTTTCCTGATTTTTTCGTATGCCACTTCGCAAACCGAGCCTGCAATGTTCATTTGAAGTGTTGCAGGGGCAAAAACTGCATCTGGCATAGCTTTTAAAATCTCATCTTTATAAGGGAAAACTCCGTCCCCTAAGAAAATAACTTTTTCTCCTTTAAGCTCCTCTAAAAGCTCTGAAAGAGGAAGAGCTCTGTCAGGACAAAGTCTTTCGCCACTTTTAAATTTAGCGTTATAAACCTGCTCCCGTCTTGCATCTAAGATAGGACAAACAATCCCCGAAAAAGATGAGAGGGGATAGGCCAAAGCTTCAAGGGTTGAAACGCTGACGCATGGCTTATTAAGAGCCTGAGCCATTCCCTTAACCGTTGCAACGCCGATTCTTACCCCCGTAAATGAGCCGGGACCAACGGCAGAGGCAAAATAGTCAATATCCGAAACATTAAGCTCGGATAAAGAGAAAAGGCTCTCAATCTGAGGCATAATTTTTTGGGAATGGGTCTTTTTATGATTTATAACTGTCTGGGCAAGTATTTTCTCTCCGTCAAAGATGGCAGAGGTCGCAGCCGCAGAGCAGGTATCAATTCCGAAAATAAGCATAATTTTCTCCTTTTATTTAACCAGGATTTCCCGATAGTCATCTCCTTTTGAAGAATCTTTGGAAATCTCGATATATAAAGTGTCCTTGGGGAGAATCGGGTTTATAAACTCTGCCCATTCAATAAGGCAAACCCCTTCCCCGAAAAGATAATCGTCAATCCAGTCAAGCTCGCCAACATTGGCGTTTTCAAGACGGTATGCGTCAAAATGATAAAGAGGAAGTTTTGCCCCGTCATATTCGTTAACCAAAGTAAAGGTCGGGCTTGTAACATCCCCCGAAAACTCAAAATAATCCGCAACCCCGCGGACAAAGGCGGTCTTGCCTGCCCCAAGCTCTCCCGAAAGGGCAACAACTGAGCCTTCCTTTAAGGAAGAGGCGATTTCTTTTGCGATATTTTTAGTGTCCTCTGGACCAAAACTAATGTATTTCAAAGTCGGA
>JAZSPE010000116.1:0-3060 GCA_045537265.1 Clostridia bacterium
CTTTAAAGGTTGACACCCTAACAACTATAACCGATTATTTTGTAATTCTGACAGGTGGTTCAAGCACTCAGGTTCAGTCTCTTGCAGACAACTTGGAGGAAGAACTGCTAAAAGAGGGCATCCACGCTAAAAACCGCGAAGGGTATAATACTGCCGAGTGGATACTGCTTGGGTTTAACGATGTTATAGTGCATATTTTCAAACAGGAAACAAGAGAGTTTTATAATCTTGAACATATTTGGAAAGATGCTGAAAATGTAGATTTATCACATATTGTTACAGAGATTTAGGAGGAGAGTATTATGAGATACGATTTTAAAACAATAGAAGAAAAATGGCAAAAGAATTGGGAGGAAACAGAGGCTTTTAAAATAAATGAGTCTATGGATAAACCCAAATATTATACTCTTGAAATGTTCCCTTATCCGTCAGGTAATTTACATATGGGACATGTAAGAAACTACTCAATCGGGGATGTTTTGGCGAGATATAAGAAGATGCAGGGATATAATGTTCTTCATCCGATGGGATGGGATTCTTTCGGTCTTCCTGCTGAAAATGCCGCAATCAAAAATGGAACACCTCCTGCTGACTGGACATGGTCAAACATTGACAATATGAGAAAACAGCTCAAACAGCTTGGTTTCAGCTATGACTGGGACAGAGAAGTTGCAACAGCTAAACCAGACTATTATAAGTTCACACAGTGGATGTTCTTAATGCTTTACAACAACGGTCTTGCATATAAGAAAAAGTCTTTTGTTAACTGGTGCCCGTCTTGTCAGACAGTTCTTGCAAACGAGCAGGTTGTTAACGGAAAGTGCGAAAGATGTAAGAGTGAAGTTGGTAAGAAAGACCTTGAACAGTGGTTCTTTAAAATTACTGAATATGCTCAAAAGCTTCTTGATGATATTGATATGCTTGATGGCTGGCCGGATAAGGTTAAGAGCATGCAGAGAAACTGGATTGGTCGTTCCGAAGGCGCAGAAGTTCAATTTAAAATTGACGGAAGCGACGAAACTTTGACAGTATTCACAACTCGTCCTGATACAATTTTCGGCGTTTCTTATATGGTTATTGCACCTGAACATCCTATCGTTGAAAGCCTCATTAAAGGTAAAGAACAGGAAGAGGAATGCAGAGAGTTTATTAAGAAAGTTCAGGGAATGAACGAAATAACAAGATCTGCAACTGATACTGAAAAAGAGGGTGTATTTACAGGGGTTTATGTTATCAACCCTCTTAACGATAAGAAAATTCCGCTTTACCTTGCAAACTATGTATTCTTAGACTATGGCACAGGTGTTGTTATGGGCGTTCCTGCTCATGACCAGCGAGATTTTGACTTTGCGAAAAAGTATAATCTTCCTATTGAAATAGTTGTTATGCCTGACGGAGAAAATATTTCTTCAGCCGACCTTAAAGAAGCTTTTGCAGCTGAAGGAACAATGGTCAATTCAGGAGAATTTAACGGTCTTAATAACCGTGAAGCTCTGGCTAAAATCATTGATTATATTGAAGATAAGAAGTTTGGTGAAAGAAAGGTTAATTTCAGACTCCGCGACTGGCTTATTTCAAGACAGAGATATTGGGGTGCACCAATCCCGATTATTTACTGTGAAAAATGTGGCGCTGTTCCTGTCCCTGAAAAAGATTTACCGGTTATGCTCCCTGAAAATGTTAAGTTTACAGGCCTTGGAAAATCTCCGCTTTCTGAATGTGAGGAGTTTATAAACACAACTTGTCCTTGCTGTGGCGGAAAGGCGAAACGCGAAATTGATACTATGGATACATTCGTATGTTCATCCTGGTATTTCTTAAGATATTGTGACCCGAAAAATACTGAGATGCCTTTTGATAAGGAAAAGACTGATTACTGGATGAATGTTGACCAGTATATCGGCGGTGTTGAACACGCAATTCTCCACCTTCTTTATTCAAGATTCTTAACAAAAGTTCTCTATGATTTAGGTTATGTAAGCTCTGTTGAACCGTTTGCTAACCTTTTAACTCAGGGTATGGTATTAAAAGACGGAAGCAAGATGTCAAAATCAGTTGGTAATGTTGTCAGCCCTGACGAAATTATTGAAAAATACGGCGCTGACACTGCAAGACTTTTCATTCTCTTTGCGGCACCTCCTGAAAGAGACCTTGATTGGAGCGATACTGCGGTTGAGGGCGCATACAGATTTATTAATCGTGTTTGGAGAGCAGTTGACGAGCTTAAAGACTATATGTCTGATGAAACAGTTTCCCATAGCGACCTTAACGCAAACGAGAAGAAACTCCGTCTTGCCGTTCACACAAGCATAAAGAAGGTTACAGATGACTTTGAGAGATTTAGCTTTAATACTGCAATAAGCAGTATTATGGAAATGGTTAATGCTCTTTATATCTACAAAGAGAACACAAAATCTGAAGACTATAATAAAGCGTTAATTGGCGAAACAATCAAAACTCTTGTTGTGCTTTTGGCTCCGTTTATTCCTCATGCGGCAAGCGAAATGTGGGAAATGATAGGCGGAGAAGGCTCTGTTACTGAAACTCCTTGGGTTAAATATGACGAAAACGCGCTTGTTGTAAGCGAGATTGAAGTTGTTGTTCAGATTAACGGTAAAATAAGAGGAAAACTTATGATTTCTCCTGACCTTAACCCTGCACAGATGCAAGAACTTGCCTTAAACGATGAAACTGTTAAAGCTTTAATTGAAGGAAAAGAAGTTGTTAAGGTTATTGCAGTACCGAAAAAGCTTATAAATATTGTTGTAAAGTAAGTATATTACACAAAAAATGGGTATAATATCTTTGTACACAAATTTAAAACCTAAAGGAGTTTGATAGTATGAAGAGAGTTATTACTCTTATTTTGGGACTAATGCTTGTGTTTAGCTTCGCGGCGTGTTCTTCAAACAGCGGAAACGCAGATAAAGGAGACGACGGCATAATTGAGGATGCAGGAAACGCTGTTAACGATGTGCTGAATGGCACAGAAAATGCTGTTGACAATATTACGGGAAGCGACAGCGCAAACAACAATATGGGCACAAACAACAATACAAG
>JAZSPE010000142.1:0-5418 GCA_045537265.1 Clostridia bacterium
ATTACGAAATAGGTAAATGACTGTGGGTCAAGAGCAAACTGAACATTACATCCACCCTCGATTTTAAGGGCACGGATAAGGCGAAGTGCCGCATCGCGGAGCATGTTATATTCTTTGCTTGTTAAGGTCTGAGCAGGAGCAACAACAATACTGTCTCCTGTATGAATACCAACAGGGTCCATATTTTCCATACTACAAATTGTTATTGCAGTATCGTTGCTGTCGCGCATAACCTCAAATTCAATTTCTTTATAACCTTTAATGCTCTTTTCAACAAGAACCTGACCAACAGGGGAAAGTTGAAGAGCGTTTTTCATTATTTCGCGAAGTTCTTCTTCGTTGTCGGCAAAACCACCGCCTGTTCCGCCCAAAGTAAAAGCTGGACGAAGAACGACCGGATAGCCGATTTCCTCTGCGGCCTTGATACCCTCTTCCATACTTGTTGCAATTAATGATGGAAGAACAGGTTCGCCAAGCTCTTCGCAAAGTTCTTTAAAGAGCTCTCTGTCTTCGGCTCTTTCAATACTTTCACAGCTTGTTCCAAGAAGCTCAACCTGACATTCGGCAAGTATTCCCTTTCTTGCAAGCTGCATAGCAAGGTTTAAGCCTGTCTGTCCGCCGATTCCCGGAACGATAGCATCAGGACGCTCGTATCTTAAAATCTTTGCAACATATTCAAGAGTAAGAGGCTCCATATAAACCTTGTCGGCAATGGTTGTGTCTGTCATTATTGTCGCTGGGTTTGAGTTAACCAAAATAACTTCATAGCCCTCTTCTTTAAGAGCAAGGCACGCCTGAGTTCCTGCATAGTCGAACTCTGCCGCCTGACCGATAATAATCGGGCCTGAACCGATAACTAAAACCTTTTTTATATCCTTGCGTTTAGGCATCTATATTTCCCCCTTCCATAATATCAACAAACTGGTCATATAAGCACTTAACCGGGTTTGGCCCTGGCTGTTTTTCAGGAAGATACTGCACGGAGTAAACTTTGTCCTCGGGGCAGGCAGTTCCTTCAACTGTGCCGTCTAAAATGTTTATATGAGTAAGGGTAAGCTTTGTTTTCTCTAAGGATTTTTCATCAACTGCAAAGCCATGATTTTGGCAAACCACATCGATTTTGCCTGTTATAAGATTTTTAACGGGATGGTTTGAACCTCTGTGACCGAATTTAAGCTTGTAAACCTTTGCGCCGTAAGCGAGGTTGATAATCTGATGGCCAAGGCAAACGCCGAAGATTGGATATTTGCCAATAAGAGCTTTAACTGTTTCAACAATTTCGGGAACATCCTCAGGGCTTCCCGGACCGTTTGAAACGAAAACGCCGTCAGGGTTCATAAACTCAATTTCGCTAGCAGTTGTGTTATAAGGAACAACTGTAACATTACAGCCTCTTTCTTTAAGCTTTTCAATAATGTTAAGCTTAATTCCGCAGTCGATAACAACAACATTGAACTTGTGGTTGGATGTTCTTGCATACCAACGCTTCTTACAGCTTATTTTAGCAACACTGTCATGGGGGATAGGTGTGCTCTCAATCATTTTAACTGCTTCTTCGCTTGAAACGGAAATGTCAGTTATAATTCCTCGCATTGAACCGTTTTCTCTTATAAAGCGAGCGAGCTTTCTTGTGTCAACTCCATAAATACCGGGAATATTATTTTCCTCTAAAACCTCGGATAAGGTCTTTGTATATCTGAAATTGCTTGGCATATCGTTATAGTCCCTAACGATAAGTCCGCCGATTGTTGGGTTCTTAGATTCAAAATCATCCTCAACAATTCCATAATTACCAATAAGCGGATAAGTCATAACAACCATTTGAGAAGTGTAGGAAGGGTCAGAAACTACCTCCTGATATCCAACCATGGAAGTATCAAAAACAACTTCGCAAACGCTGCCTTTCTTTCCGCCAAAGCCGAAACCTAAATATTCGGTTCCGTCTTCTAAAACTAATTTTCCGTCAAAAATTTTTGCCACCGGCTTGTCCCCCTATCTAGTTTTATATTATAAAAAACCATAATACTCTAATTTATTATTATAACATCTAAAAGTAACCTGTGTCAACTTTTATATTTTAATTTTTGCATAATATTATGTGTGTGATTTACACAGTTTTTCACAAAGATATAGAAATTTTATTTTGCCTCTTGACGAGGGCAAGATATTTTGTTATTATAAGAATGATTTTTCTCAAAAGGAAAGCGTGGTGCCAAAGGCATCACGCTTATTTTTTTACGCCCTCTTCCATAAGAGTCATATCAAATTCAAAAGGCTCATCTAAACTGAAATGTCCGCCAAATTCAGGATTTTCTTCGCCCTCAATATTAATCTTAACCTTTTCAACGCCATCAAGAGCACAAAGAGTGTTAACAATAGAATAAATAGCCATAACCTCTTTTGTTGTGCCACCTGTATTATATTCTCTAAATTCAGAAGATAAATCAACTGTGCAAAGTCCGTTTTCTGATTTTACAGATAAAACATCAACATCCCCGAAAACAGAAGGGTTTAAATCCTTTGAAACAGGACCGTTTATAATAGAAGCAACAACGGTTTCCAAAAAAATGTCCTTATCTGCATTAACTTTTATGATTTCAGGACAAAGATACATAACTGCTTCATCAGGGAAATAGAAGGTAACATCCTGACTTAAAACCTCCTGCTCCGGATTAGAGGAAGGGTCCTCAGGTTTTACGCATCCTGAAAAGGAAACAAAAAGGCAAATTACAGTTAAAAGAATAATTGCTTTTTTCATATATATCATCTCCTTAACAAAATAATAGCACAGATGCGTAAAAATATCAATACATTCAGGCAGAAAAAACGGCAAAGCCGAAAAAATTCAGCCCTGCCGCAATTTAAACAAGATTAATCTTCAACCTTAATGACTTCCTTGCCTTTGTAAGAACCACAAGCTTTACAAGCTCTGTGAGGCATTTTGAATGCACCGCACTGTGGGCAAGCAATCATACCAGGAACGCTAAGCTTCCAGTTAGCTCTTCTTTTATCTCTTCTTGCTTTGGATGTTTTTCTCTTTGGAACTGCCATTTTATACACCTCTCTCCAAATAATAAATGTTTAACAGGAAAACCTGCATAATCTACTTAAAAAAGTTGTCAAGAACATCAAATCTCGGGTCAGCCTCTCGTGTGTCGCAAGAGCAATCCCCTTCGTTTAAGTCCTTTCCGCATTTTGCACAAAGCCCTTTGCAGTCGGCCTTGCAAAGCTTTTTAGTTGGGATGTTCATAAAAATATTCTTATAAACAATCTCATCTAAATCCACCGAGTTTCCTTTGAAGAAAATAATGTCATTATCAGTATTTTCCTCGTTTTCAAAAGGAGTTTCTTTCTTCAAAACTTCCTCGAACTCAATGGAAAGAGTGTCAGGATAAGCTTTCGTGCATCTGTCACAAGTATATTCAACAGAGCAAGTAACTTTACCCGAAAGATTAACTTCACCGCCAAGGGAAGAGAAAGTAGCTTCAACCTCGGATGGAGAGGTGAATTTAACATCAAATTCGCCTTTATCTCCAAAGTCAATGGTGTCATTAACCTTTAAAACCTTGCCTTCAATGTTTATAATTGATAATAAATCAACCGTCATATAAACACCCTTTATAAGAACAAAATGGTGGGCACAATAGGGCTCGAACCTATGACCCTCTGCTTGTAAGGCAGATGCTCTCCCAGCTGAGCTATGCGCCCTTATGTAATTTGACGATAAAAAAGTGTGGTGGGCACAATAGGGCTCGAACCTATGACCCTCTGCTTGTAAGGCAGATGCTCTCCCAGCTGAGCTATGCGCCCGCACTGTTTTACTTTTATGGCGCAACCGCCACAAAAAGCGTCAGCAACTATTATACCCAAAGTAAACCGCTTTGTCAAGTGTTTTAACGAAATTTGTGAAAATATTGGGGCTTTTAATATCTTTTGCCACAGGACAGTCTGTGGCAAAAGAAAATCAAAGCAAAATCAGGGATTAGATGCCCTTTTCTTCAAGGTAAGCGTTGATTTTTGCAACAAGCGCATCTGCATCTGTTCCGTGAACCATGCAAGCCTGCTCAATGCTCTCTCCGCTAGCGGAAGGACAGCCAAGACAGTGCATACCGATTTCAAGGAAGAAAGGCGCAGTGCCGGCATCAAGCTTTAAAACATCCATAATGATAGTGTCTTTTGTAACCTTTGCCATAGTAATTTCTCCTTATATATAAATTTAATTATCTTTCATATAAACTGTTCCCAAGTGAATCAATAACCACAAAAACAGGGAAGTCTTCAACTCTGAGGCGGTGGATTGCTTCGGCGCCAAGGTCAGGGTAGGCAACAACCTCACATTCTTTAATGCACTCTGAAATTAAAGCTCCTGCTCCGCCGATTGCCCCGAAATATACCGCTTTGTGTTCTTTCATTGCCTTAACAACATCGGCGTTTCTCTCCCCTTTGCCAATCATCCCCGTCTGCCCGAGAGCAATAAGAGTGGGAGCGTAAGCGTCCATTCTTCCGCTTGTTGTAGGCCCGCAGGAACCGATAACCTCGCCCGGCTTTTTAGGGGAGGGCCCAGCATAATAAATTATCTGATTTTCGATATCTATGGGAAGCTTTTCTCTACTTTCGAGGGCGGAAATCATCCGCTTGTGAGCGGCATCTCTGGCTGTGTAGATTGTTCCGCTGATTAAAACACGGTCTCCTGCTTTAAGAGAAGAAACAACTTCTTTGGTAAGCGGAGTTTTAATATGTATCGCCATAAAATCAGCCCCTAAAACGCAGAAAATTGAAGTGATGAAAATTCACACTCCAATTATACTACATTTTTTTTAAAATCGCAATAGGGAAAAACAACTTTTTTAAGGCTTAACTGACAAAGTTCTCCATAAACTCCGTAAGCTGTGCGGTTGTATATAAAACCGTGCCTTTCTCTAAAAGTTCAATATCGGTTTTCGTAAGATTTGAGGTTATAATCTTCTCGCTGTATAAAAATTCCTCCGAATTGTCTGCACAGGTATAAACTTTAAGATAGTTATCTTCAAGCTTTACAATATAATATTCGAATTTAATAGTATTTGTGGGCTCGTCTTCTTCGGCAAAAACGGCATAGGACGGGGGATTTTCCTCTCTGTATTTTTCATTGATTTTTGTGGTAACAAAATAAGAGGTAAGCCAGCTTATGACCGCAACAGCAACTAAAAACAGAAATACGCCAACACCTTTTAATATTCCTCTGGCCAATTTAAAGTCTCCTTTTTATAACTTTTTTAAAATTATTTCCTTATTTTTAAAAATTATACTATGCAAAAGGAAGATTTTGTGTTATAATGGAGACAAGTATAATGATTTCTCTGTATTTAGAGGAGGCGTTTTTATGGGACTTCGGCCAATAGACGATTCAGAGCTTAAAGGGCGAGGAAAAGGTAAACA
>JAZSPE010000027.1:0-3582 GCA_045537265.1 Clostridia bacterium
TTTGAAAAGGTTGTTAAGGAAGAAACCCAGGCAAACGAGCCGTCAGTTATTATTGCTCAGAGACCTTGCGCCCTTCTTAAAACTGTTAAATATAGCGGCCATTGCAAAATTACGGAGAATTGCAAAAACTGTAAAATGTGTATGAAGCTTGGCTGTCCTGCAATCTCTGTTAAGGACGACAAGGTTGTAATTGACAAGACACAGTGTAACGGTTGCGGACTTTGCGTTAATGTTTGTCCTTTCGGGGCAATAGAAAAGGAGGACTAAGACCTATGACGAAGAATATTATGATAGTTGGCGTTGGCGGTCAGGGGACTCTACTTGCCAGCAGAATTATAGGAAAAACAGTTATAAAAGAGGGTTACGATGTTAAAATCTCCGAGGTCCACGGAATGAGCCAGAGAGGCGGCTCGGTTGTAACCTATGTTAAATTTGGAGATAAGGTTTACTCTCCCATAATTGACAAAGGTGAGGCGGATATAATCTTGGCTTTTGAAAAGCTTGAAGCGATGCGTGCCCTTCCTTTTCTTAAAAAAGACGGGAAAATGATTGTTAACAATCAGGAGATAAACCCAATGCCTGTTATAACAGGTGCGGCGCAGTATCCTGAAAATATAACAGAAAAGCTTTCAGAAAAAGTTGACTTAACGGTTGTTGATGCTTTGCGCCTTGCCGAAGAAGCAGGTAATTTCAAATCCGTCAATGTCGTTTTAATCGGCGTTATGGCAAAAAATACAGAGATTGCCTATGAAAAGTGGGTAGAGGTTATCAAAGAAACTGTTCCTGAAAAGTTTTTGGAAGCAAACCTTAAAGCCTTTGAAATGGGATATAATTTATAAAACCAAAGCGGAAGTCCTGACGGATTTCCGCTTTTTGTTATATATGGACAAATCTCTGAATAGTATTTAATTATACAGAGAGGTTTGATAAAATGAAGAGAAGATACAAAGCGGTCATAATTGACGGGAAAAAGGTTATAAAAAATGCGGTTTCGGGGCTAATCGGCATTGCGGTTTTTATGATTATAATAAATATCGCCAAGGCAGGTGGCTATCGTCTTGAAATAAAGAGAGAAACTCCCCCTCCAAGAGAAAAAAGTACAAGCAGTTTTTCCTTTGGCAAATGGCTTAGCCTTAGTGAAATCGTAAAAAGAGAGTTCAAAGTTTTGAACTTTTCAAGGCAGACCGAAACCGTCTTTAAAGAGGAAGAGGAGAAGATTGCTCTCCCCAAAGAGGGAATGGTTGTGGGACTTTCAGGCGAGCTTCCCATAAGAGATATTGACTCAGGACAAAACCGCACGGCCAAGGACGGAGAAATTCTTATCAAAAACGAAACAAGCTATAATGTGGATTATAAAGAGCTTTTGTCAGAAAAGCTTGGCCTTAATATGAGCGGAAAAGGCCCCAAAGTTTTGATTGTCCATACCCACGGAACAGAAAGCTACTCAAAAGAAGGAGCGGAGTTTTATATCGAGGGAACAGGGGACAGAAATACGGACACAAGCTTTAATGTTGTGGCTGTTGGGGACAAAATGACGGAGGTTTTTGAGAGAGCCGGGATAGAGGTTATCCACGATAGAATAATGCACGATAAAGAGTCCTATAACGGCTCCTATGCAAGCTCTCTTGAAGCGGTGGAAAGATATACAAAGGAATACCCATCAATTCAGGTGGTTTTGGATATCCACAGGGACGCAATAGTTTATTCCGACGGGACTAAAGCCAAAACCGTAACGGAAATTGACGGAGAAAAGACGGCACAGCTTATGTTCGTTGTAGGGACTAACGAGGGTGGCTTAACCCACGATAACTGGCGGGAAAATCTTAAATTTGCAGTTAAGCTCCAAAATGCCGTAAATAAAAAATACCCCTCACTAATGAGGGGCATAAATTTAAGACGGGAGCGCTTTAACGGCCACACCACCAAAGGAAGCTTAATTATTGAGGTGGGAACAAGCGGAAACACTCTTTCCGAGGCAATAAGAGGCGGAGAGAAGAGCGCCGAAATAATTGCCGAATTCCTTAACGGAATATAGGCTTATAGGTTTTAAGCCAGAGATTGATGGAATAAAAATAAGCGTAAATCTGGGGAGCGGTCATAAGCTGACCATACCACGGAACAGTAAACATCGCCCCATCGGTCTTATAAAACTCTTCAAACATTTCCCTGTTTGCAAAATCCCAAATCGGAGCGGTTTTGTCGTTCATAATCTCTTTAAGCCGTCTCTTAACTTCGGCAAGATAAATAGGATTATGGGTTTTTGGGTAAGGGCTTTTCTTTCGCCATGAGATTTCATAAGGCAGAACATCCGAAAAGATTTCACGGATTAAGCCTTTTTCTCTGTTTTCATAGTTTTTCATCTCCCAAGGAATGTTATAGGTATACTCTAAAATCCTATGGTCGCAGAAGGGGACCCTCACTTCAAGGCCGTTATACATACTCATTCGGTCCTTGCGGTCTAGAAGTCCCTGCATAAACCAGCTTGTGTTAAGGAGAGTAATCTCCCTTATTCGTTTATCAATTTTTGAATCGGTAGGCAAGGTGTCTGCCGATTTTATTGTATCAAAATATTTACTTTTAACATAATCCTCAGGGGAAAAATCCAGAAATCCCGGATTTATGAAGCTTCCTTTAAGAGGAACATTTCCGCTCCAGGGAAAATCATCTCTCCACAAAACCTCCTCATTTCGAAACCAAGGGTACCCTCCGAAAATCTCATCGGCGCACTCTCCAGAAAGAGCCACCGTGTGAGTCTTTTTAACCTCTCTGCAAAAGAGAAGAAGAGAAGAATCTACATCTGCCATGCAAGGCAGGTCACGGGCAAAGGTTGCATCGTCCAAAGCTTCTGCAACCTCGGTATTTGAAAGGGTCACAATATGGTGGTCCGTGTTTGCGCTGTCTGACATAAGGGAAATATATTCGCTGTCAGAGTTTGGCTGGAAAGTGCTTTTGGTAAAATACTTGTCGTTATCCGTATAATCAACGGAGTAGGTAGTCAGAATTTCGGGAGAAAAAGTCCTTGATGTTACGGCAGTTATAATGCTTGAATCAAGTCCTCCCGATAAAAACGAGCAAAGAGGAACATCGGAAACAGTCTGACGGGAAATGGAATCCCAGATAAGATTTCTGAGAGTTTCCTTGGTCTTTTCAAAAGAATCGGTGTGTTCTCTTGCAGTGATTTTCCAATATTTTTCCTTTCTAAAACCATATTCCGAAAAGGTTGCACACTCCCCCGGGGCAAGCTCAAAAATATTTGAAAAAGGCGTTTTCCCCGATGTTCTGCCGGGACCAATTAAGAAAACTTCTGCTATGCTTTCTTTGTTTATATAAGGTGCAAATCCGCAGTAGGAGAGGATGGTTTTAATCTCCGAGCCGAAAATAAAAGTGTTATTTAAGCTAGCATAGAAAAAAGGCTTAACCCCTGCCCTGTCCCGTGCCATAAAGATTTTGTGGTTTACTGTATCATAAACGGCGAAGGCGTATATCCCGTTAAGCTTATGAACGCAATCCTCGCCCCACTCTATATATGATTTAAGAAGTACCTCCGTGTCGGACTTTTCCTTAAAGGTATGCCCGAGTAGA
>JAZSPE010000020.1:0-2972 GCA_045537265.1 Clostridia bacterium
AGTTGTTGGAACGGTTGTTGCCTATAATCTTTATCTTATGGGGGTAAACTTAATCGGTCCTGTCAAGGCGGGAATGGTGGCTGCCATTGAGCCTGTTGCGGCGGCAGTTTTCTCATTCTTGTTTGTTGGAACAAGCTTTACCTTTTGGGATATAATCGGTTTCATAATGATAATATCAACAGTTTTTGTATCAAATATAAACAAGGAGCTGAATTAACAGCTCCTTATTTTTTTAATTCGTTAATACTTATGGCTTTGTCGCAATTTAAGAAATAAAGATAAGCCTCATTGACTTTTTCATCCAAGATTGTTTCAAGGGCATCTTTATAGAGTTTAAGCTGGGTATAATATTTTTCCCCTCGTTCTTTTGCGCCGTCTTCGGAGACTTTGTCGGTTTTATAGTCAAGAAGAACGATATTTCCGTTTGCCTCTTTAAAGAAACAGTCCATAGTTCCTTGAATAAGAAATTTTTCCTGACTGCTATTCTCAGGATAAAGCTCTTTTGCGCTTATTTCGGAATAGAAACTGAACTCTTTCTTAATCATAACCGCATCTTTGAGCCGTTTTCCAAGGTCGCTTTGAGCAAATTTCAGGAGAGAAGCAATATCCACTGCCTCTTTCTGAACAGGGCTTATGATGTTTTCCTCTGCCATTTGTTCAATTTGATTTTCAATCTCTTCAAAAGAAGAGGTTTTTTTCATATCAAGATGAAGAAGAACAAAGTGGGTTATTGTTCCCTTTTCTGCTCCTGAAAGACTATCTGGGTCAGCAGAAAGGGTTGGAAGATTGAAGGTGCTCGGAGTATAAATCTCCTCCTCGTTTTGTCGTCTTTTCGCCTCGGTAACAGACATTTTAACAGGTAGAGAAGAAGAGAGGTAAATATTTGTAAGCTTGTCCATAAGCTTTTCGTCTTCTCTCTTTTCTGCCGTTTGTTTTTCGCTTGCTTCTTCGTCGTTTAAGACCATATAAGACGGCTCAGAAACAGTTACCGAAACTAAGTTTTCGTCGCCTTCTGCGGTATCATAGGAAAGCTTATGCAAGGCGCAAAGCTCTCCTGCTCCGCTATAACGGGCAAGGGCATAGGAGATCCAGTCTCCGATAGACCTTGCGTTTAAAATTCCTGCTGTTAAAATCTTGTTCCCGGAAAGATAAGGAGATGCCCATGGCGTTCCCATTTTCTTGATAACGGCTGAGATTATAAGCTTTTCTTTGGCACGGGTCATGGCAACATATAAAAGCCTCATTTCCTCGTGGGAAAGCTCCCTTAAAAGCATTTTGGAAATAAGCTTATGAGGGAGGGAGGGGTATTTAATACGCTTTTTCGTGTCCGTATAGGGAATGCCAAAACCTGCCTTGTCGTGCCAGAGGATACTCCTGCTTGTGTCGGAAACATTGAACTTTCCAAAAACATTTGCAACGATAACAACGGGGAATTCAAGACCCTTTGATTTATGAATACTCATAATCTTTACTGTGTTGGAATTTTCGCCTTCGGTTTTTGCAGGGGTAAGGTCCATTTCTGCATCTATAAGAGTGCGGATGTAAAGCATAAAGCCGAACAAGCTTCCGTTTGGAGTTTCGTCATATTCCGCAGCTCTCTCAAACAAGAGACGGAGATTTTCTCCTTTGATTTCGCCGTTTTCTTCCCCCGAAACGATTTCTTTGTAGTTATAGCGGTTTAGAATAAGCAAAATAAGCTCGCTTACGCTTAAATATTCCGCCTCGTCCCGAAGAGCATTTAGTTCATCAAGGAATTTCTTGCAACTTGTATCCCCTTGGGAAGATGCTTCGCAAAGAGCATCAAAGAAGGAACATCTTTTTTTGACGCTTCGGATGTTTGCAAGGCTCTCCGGAGTAAACCTGTAAAGAGGAGAACGCAAAACTGCTATAAGAGGAATATCCTGATAAGGATTGTCGATAATTTCGAGGAACGAAAGAATGGTCTGCACCTCAACGGTGTCAAGATAGCTCTGCCCGATTTCGCTGTATACGGGAATCTGATTCTGAGTTAAAACTTCCTCAAAGATTTTTCCGCCTGTTTTGGCATTTCTTAAAAGAATAACAATGTCGGAGTAGCGGACAGGCCGGATTTCTCCGGTTTTCGGGTCAGTAATTGAAAGCTTTTCTTTTGTTACAAGCTCTTTGATTCGCTTTGCAACGGAAAAAGCCTCGGCGGTTGAGTTATCCTCAACTGTGCGACCGTCAACAATGTTAAACTCAGGGATGTAGCTCTGAGGGTTTTCCTCAGGCGGATAATAGGTTGCGCCAAATTCAAGGCGCTCTTCCTCTCCGTATTCAATTCCGCAGGAGCGCGCAGTCATAATCTTATCAAAAACATAGTTGGTAAAGTCTAAAATATTATGTCTGCTTCTGAAATTCTGAGAGAGCTTAATAAGATGCCCGCCGTCAGAAACTTTATAGCGTCTTCCCTTCTCTGCAAAAATTTCAGGAACAGCGTTTCTGAATTTATAAATACACTGCTTTATGTCCCCAACTGTGAATATATTTGAATTGTCTCTTGAAACAAGAGTAAAGATTGTATCCTGAGCATTGTTGGTGTCCTGATATTCGTCAACCAGAATTTCTTTGTATCTATTTTGGAGCGCCTTTGCCACAGAGGAGGGAGCGCCCTTTTCGTCCTCTAAAAGAGAGATAAGCTCATGTTCTAAATCGTTAAAGTCAAGATACCCCGCCATGCGCTTCATTTTATTGTGAGCGCGCATAGTCATAAGGACAATATTTTTAAGAGTTCTTATCTGTGGCTCATTTTCTTTAAGCTGTTTTAAAACAAGAGATAAGTCCGAAGAGAAGAAAGCAGAAAGCTCACCCAAAAGATTCTTGGCAAGGTCGCGGAGAGCCTTTATGTTGCTCTGAGCGGTGGCTTCAAGAGGCTCCTTTGTTCTCTTTGTTGGGAGAGTTTCAAAAATAAGATTTTTAAAAGCCTCTCTAACTTTTTCATAGTCGTTTTCGTT
>JAZSPE010000053.1:0-7628 GCA_045537265.1 Clostridia bacterium
AATAATACCTCTCAATTAAAAAAGGAATATGAGCAGTTCTGCAAAGACGAGCATATCGTATCTGAATTTGTAAGATTTCATCCAATTCTTGAAAATTGGAATGGTCTTGATTCTGTTTATGACATTGTCCGTCTTGGAAATACAGTATTTATGGACACTTCCGACCCCGAAACAATCTGGCAGAATTTAACAAGCAAAAACCGCAATATGATAAGAAAGGCTCAAAAAGAAGGTCTTAAAGTGTTTTGGGGAAGAGCCCCTCAAATAATTGAACAGTTTATACAGATATATAACGAAACAATGGATAAAGATTCTGCCAATGATTACTATTATTTTGAAAAAGATTTTTATGAATCCATCTCTGAGGACTTAAAATACAATGCATTGTGGTTTTATTCGGTGAAAGATGATGAAATAGCTGCTATTTCAATATTTTTGTTCTGTAATGGTCAAATGCACTATCATCTTTCGGGGTCAAAAAGAAAGTTCTCTTCACTTGCTCCCACTAATCTTCTTTTGTACGAGGCTGCCGTGTGGGCATCAAAAAACGGCTACAAAACCCTTCATCTTGGCGGCGGAGTTGGTTCAGGGGAAGACAGTCTTTATAAATTTAAAAAGGCGTTTAACCGTAATGAGGATTCGGTATTTTGTATTGGCAGAAAGATATTTGATGATGTTGCTTACAAAAGATTGGTAGATTTTCGCAACCAAGAAAGTTCATTTGACAATAATTCATCTTTCTTTCCTTTGTATAGGGCAAAGTAAATCTTTAAAAGGAGATATATACATAATGTACGCTATATTTATTAAACGAACACTGGATATTGTCCTGTCGTTATTTGCTTTGATAGTCCTTTTTCCCTTTTTGGCGCTGTTCACCTTGATTGGTGCTGTTGCAATGAAAGGAAACCCATTCTATATCCAAAAGCGACCCGGGAAGATTGACCCCCAGACGGGCAAAGAACGCATAATCAATTTAATTAAATTCCGTTCTATGTCCAACGCAAAGGACGAAAACGGCAAGCTTTTGCCAAACAGGGAACGTCTTAACAAATACGGGCGTTTTATCAGAGCACTCTCCATAGACGAGCTTCCGTCCCTGCTCAATATATTAACAGGTGATATCTCCATTATCGGACCAAGACCCTTGACCGTAAAATACCTTGATTATTATTTCCCCCAAGAACGCCGCAGACACGAGGTCTCGCCCGGTCTTACGGGACTTGCTCAGTGCAAGGGGCGCAACAACCTTTCCTGGGAGGAGAAGTTCGCATATGACGTCTGGTATGTAGACAACATATCCTTTTTTCTTGACGTGAAAATTCTGTTTTTAACTGTTTTAAAGGTTTTGAAACGGGAGGGAATCGGTCAGGGAGAGCAACAACCTGTCAGTCTTCATATAGAAAGGGGCCATATGGAAATAGGGCTTCAAAACGAAAGCGAGAAGGTGTTACAGTGAACAAAGAAACAATTAAAAATAACAGAGCTATTCGGTATTTGTATTATACGGTTGTTGGCGGTGTGTTGAAAAGAAATAAGCTAAAAAAGTTGCCGCTAAAACCTTATGTGATTTTGGAGTTTCTTTTGAAAATGAAAACGCCAAAGAAAAATACATAAACGATATGGTAAACACTTATGCACGCTATGGCTTTGGCTTTGCTGAATATTTGTGCTTGCGTTTTGGTGAAAAAAGCAAGACAGAACGGCTACAGTTTGTTGCAGACTGGGAGCATTTGGGCTATGCCTGCACACTAAATAACCACAAAAACGATGAATTATTTGATAATAAATGGAAAACATATGGAAAGTTCAAGGAATTTTATGGTCGGGAAGTTGTGTTTTTTGATAACGAAAATCAGTTTGAACAATTTAAAGAATTCGTCTCATCTCATTTAAAATTCATTATTAAGCCATTGGATTTGTCCTGTGGTCGAGGCATCCAGATTATTAAATCCGAAGATTATGACTGGACAAAAGAAAAATTTGTTTCAATGCTCACCGAATACAACGGCAGATTTATAATGGAAGAATTGATTGTTCAGGTAGAAGAGATCGCCAAATTGCATCCCGCTTCTGTAAATACAGTGCGGGTTCCTACAGTCCGTATGGATGATGAAACACTTATCATAACTCCATTTTTCAGGGTTGGTCAAAACGGGAAGCATGTGGATAATGGAGGCGCCGGAGGAATAATTTGTGCTGTTAACGCAGAAACCGGATGCGTATTTGGTGCAGCGGACGAGAATGGAAACACCTTTACTACACATCCCCAAACACAAGAACAACTGATTGGATTTCAGCTTCCTCGCTGGGACGAGGCAAAAAATCTTGTCAAACAGCTGGTAAATGTTATCCCAGACAACAGATATACAGGTTGGGATCTTGCATTGACAGATAGTGGCTGGGTTCTGGTGGAAGCAAACCGCCGAGGACAGTTCTTGTGGCAAATACCTTCACAAATTGGTTTCAGAAGTGAAATTAACAGCATACTAAAAAAACTTGGGAAAAAATATTGATTTAGTGAATTCGGGAGGTTACCTATGAATTTAGAGGGAAAAAAATTATTGTTTCTTGACGGCTCATCATTGGCTGCTTGTGCGGTGCTTAGGGCAAAAGAAATGGGCATAAAAACCATTGTTGCCAACTTTTATCCGGAAGAAAAATCACCTGCGAAGTTAATTGCAGATGAACAGTGGATGGTTGATTTTTCTCAAATAGATGAAATGGTCAAGCTTATTAAAGATAATCATATTGATGGTATTTTTGTAGGATGGACGGATTCTCACCTGCCATTTTACGCTGAAATATGCGAAAAAGCTGGTCTTCCTTGCTGCGGAAACCTTGAACAGTTTGACATTTTATCCAATGACAAAAGAAAATTCAAGGAACTGTGCATTAAGTACGGAGTTCCTACACCTGATGTTTATGATATCAGTATTGATTTTAACCGTGAAGATTTAGACAAAATTGTGTATCCTGTAATGGTAAAACCTGCTGACGGCAGCGGTGGCCGAGGAATAATGAAATGCAATAACGAGGAAGAACTTATTAGTTACTATAAAGAATTATACGAGTCTTCCCCCAGCAAAAAAATTGTTTGCGAGAGATATATGCAGAGCGAAAACGAGATTTTCATTCATTACACAGTTCAAGACGGTTATTGCAGTCTTTCTTCTTCGTTTTTGAAATATAAAGTGGATGAGGAAAAGAGCAAAGCAGCTTCCTGTCTTTTTCATATGTTTTCCCCGAAGTTCCTTGACGAATACAAAAAGACCACAGAGCCTGCTGTAATCAAAATGGTCCAGGACCTTGGCATAAAATACGGAAACGTTATGTTTCAGGGCTTTGAGGAAAACGGAAAGCTGTACTTCCATGAATCTGGCCTTAGAATGGGCGGAGAACAATTTTATGTATTTGCCGAAAAATTGAACGGCATAAGCTCTCTTGAAATGATGATAGAGTTTGCCCTGACCGGAAAAATGATGCGCTATGATGCAAAAACACAGGACAACTATAAGTTCAGCAAATATTGTTGCAACTATTATATTCCATTAAAGCCTGGCCGTATCAGCAAAATTGAGGGTGTTGAAGAGATAAATGCTATGCCCCAGCTGCTTCAGAACCGTCAATTCAAATTTGTTGGCGATGAAATTTCTTCCACAAGTTCTCTGGACCGTGTTATTTTCAGGCTTCACGTTATGGATGATACAAAAGACGCTTTTGCGAAAACACTGTGCAAAATCAGCGAAACAGTAAAAATTCTTGACGAAAACGGCAACGATATGCAGCTTCAGAAGCTTGAATACGATTCCGTTATGGAAATGATTGAAGATGCATGGCCGACTGTTTAGTGCGCTAGTGTCATGCTATAATTCATCTTTATTCAAAAAACGGTGTGAAAAATCACACCGTTTTTTTGTCTTTATTTGCAAGCAATTCAATTGCAAACTCTGCATATTCAGAAACAAATTGTCCGCGTCTTAAAACTACGGCAGGTTGTCGGCTGTATTCTGTTTGCCCGAGGTCAAAAAGTGTTATATTTTCGCTTTCTGCCTCTCTTTGCAAAAATTGTTTAGGTAGGAGTGCCGCGGCAACCCCGCTTTTAACCATTTCGCGAGCGGTGGTAACACCGGTTACCTCAACAAAAATATTTGGCTCTAATTTGGCTTTTGAACATAGCTTATCAAAGAGCTTTCGCATCTCCTGACTTTGTCCAACTACGACAAAGGGAAGATTTTTACAATCTGACAAATTAATTTCATTTGTTTTTTTCCGGTCTATAAGATGAAGCAGTCTGTTTGGTACTGCAAGAACAAGGGTATCAGGCGAAAGCGGTATCACATCAAAGTCAAGTTCGTTCACCGGTAGATTCATAATTGCAAAATCATATAATCCTTCAAGCAATCCTTTTTGGAGCTGGGCCAATCCGTGTTCCTCCAAGACCAACTGCAGATGGGGAAATTGTTCTTTTAGTTTCAAAACAGTTTCGGGCATTACATAAAGGCTGCGAAAGGGTGCAATCCCTATTGTCAGCTTTCCCTTGTCTCCGGTTTTGTATTGTTCAATGGCGTTAATCAAGGTTTCTTCTTCAAACAAAAGCTTTTTTGCCTTTTGTACAAAAAATTCTCCGGCAGGCGTAAGAGAAAGAGGCGTTGTGCTTCGGTCAAAAAGCTTTATTCCAAGCTCCTCTTCAAGTGATATAATCTGCTTGCTGAGGGCAGGCTGTGAGATTTTAAAACGCTGTGCCGCTTGGGAAAAGTTGCGTTCCTCCGCAAGTGCAAGCACATATTGAAGCTGTTTTGAGTTCATAGACGTCCCTCACTTTCTTTTCTAAGTATACTCTTTTAGTCTTCGTTATGCAAGTATTTATCCGCAATATTTTTAAAATTTCTATTGACACGCTTCTTTTTTTGTGCTATATTATAACCAAATTGTAATTAAACGTATAACCGATACGGAATTAAAGGAGGAAAATATGCCATCTGCTTTTATTTATCTCGGGATTATGCTGATAGTAATCGGCATATGGTTTATGCTGTTTAAAAGACCTGTATATGAAGCGATTTTACTCAGCTTTGTGGTTTTACTTACTGTTACAGGAACTTGGGGTAACGTCTTAAAATATATTGAAAACGGACTTTCTACCTCTCTTATTTATTCTATGACCGCTTTTGTTGCTATGTCGATAATTTTGACAAAGACAAAGGTAATTGATTCCTGTGTTGCAATCATTCTTTCGCTTCTGGGGAGGGTTACCGGTGGTGCAGGGTATGTATCCGTTGTTGCCAGTAGCTTTATGGGGGCACTCTCCGGCAGCGGTCCCGGAAATGTAATGGCAACGGGAACGCTCACTATTCCTGCAATGATTAGGTCTGGCTTTCCCAGAGAGCTTGCGGCAAACATTGAAAGCAATTCAAGTTATATGGGAAATATGATTCCCCCATCATCCAATATTGTTGCAGCAATGGGTGCATACATGGCTCTTTATCCAAACGAAAATATGACTACCGGTCAGTTCTGGGTTGCTTTGTGGGGAATTTCTCTTTGGTTTATACTTCAACGTATCGTTATGGTTTGGGTTTTTTGCAAGCATTACAAAGTAAAGCCTGTGTCGAAAGAAGAGCTCCCAAACCTCAGGGAAGTATTCAAAACCGGCTGGCAGGGTCTTTTTATTCCCGTTATTATTTTGCTGCCTTTTGTTCTTGACTATCTTTTCAAAGATACTTTCTTCACTCAGCGTCTGGGCAAAGACGGAGCTAAATATTTTTCATCATCATTGCTGCTTTTTATTGCAGGAATTACTGCTTTTTACACCTGCCTCATTGCCAAGGATAAATCCGCCGTTTCGGTGCAGGGAATCGCAAAAATGTTTGCATCGGGCGTAAAAACCATTTCCCCCACCATTGGCGTTTGCATAATCGGCTATATGATTGGCGCAATGTTTGACGATATGAACGTTGCACAGGAGATGGAAGGCTTCCTGGTTTCTATGCCCTTTAACAAAATCGGAATGGTGCTGTTCATCTGCGCCTTTACCTGCGTTTTGGGCATGGTTATCCCCGGTTCATCTCTGGTTGTAATTTTTGGACCTATGTTTATTTCCACCTTGGCAACCGTTGGCGTTTCACCTCTTCTTGCTGCGGCTATGCTCCCTTGTATCTGTGGAGTTATGTGCGGAATTACTCCGCCCCTTGGTCTTGGGATGTATGCCGGTATGTCATTGGCAGAATCCGACTTTGACAAAACTTTCAAAAACAATCTCTGGTGGGTGGCAGCACAGTTTATTATGCAAGTTCTTTGCCTGATGGGCTGGCTTCCCATCCTTGGACTTTAAGGAGGTATGAAAATGAAAGCTTTTTTTAAGAAAATCTCGGCAGTTTTGAAAACAATTTTTGGCTATGGAATAATGCTTTGCCTTTTTGCCGGAGGCCTCACCTTCTTCGGTTATGTCGCAGCGTTAATCATCGGTGGCAATACTGCGGCAACAATCTGCTTTGTTATCTACAAGCAGATTATACCGATTATTGTCTATGCCACATCTGTTTTGGTCTTGCTTGGTCTTTTGGCAATGTACTTAAACGGCGAAATGGCACTAACCGCAAAGAAAAAATAGAATTATTTTTAATAGAAATATAAAAAACAAGTTTGGAAAATTTCCAAACTTGTTTTTTGTTGTTTACATAACAGCAGTTAATGTTTTATTATTGGACTGTTTTTCAACATCCTTCATCTGTGTTTCAAATGCGTCACCTTTAATGTCGCTACCGTTTTCACCTGCAGGGTGGAAAGTAGGAACTACGCTTGTGACCATATCACGAATTTTGTCCTCCATGCCGTTGTAGGCGGCAGTCATCAGCATATCAAGCTGCGCCAGGAAAGTGTCGGTATCAAAGGGAATGGGACTGCCAATATGAATAAGGTGGTTCGGGGTGGTCCTCATACCCTCCTCTGACATGAGCTTTTCCTCAAACAGCTTTTCTCCCGGCCTGAGGCCAATGTAAGAAATTTTGATGTCAACATCAGGCTGTAATCCGGAAAGCTTAATGAGGTTTCTTGCCAGAGTGTCAATTTTAACAGGCGAACCCATATCAAGAACAAAGATTTCACCGCCGTCGGCATAAGTTCCCGCCTGAAGAACCAGCGATACAGCTTCGGGAATGGTCATAAAATAGCGTATAATATCGGGATGTGTAACGGTAACGGGACCGCCTTTGGCAATCTGCTCCTTGAATCTGGGGATTACAGAGCCGTTGCTTCCGAGAACATTTCCAAATCGCACAGCAACAAATTCTGTTTCCGGGTTAAAGGTTTCCGGCAATTTGTTTGATGCAGCCTCTCCAGGGCCCTCAAAATGCATATAAAGCGGCGACAGTTCGTGGGCCTTGCCCTCTCTGATTTTGCGGTCAAATGACTGAATAATCATTTCGCAAAGGCGCTTGGATGCACCCATGATATTTGTAGGATTAACCGCTTTATCGGTAGAAATAAGAACAAATCTTTTGCAACCGTTGACCATTGCCGCGTATGCGGTCTTGTATGTACCGATAGCGTTGTTTTTAATAGATTCACAAGGGCTGTCCTCCATAAGTGGCACATGCTTGTGTGCTGCAGCATGGTAAACCACATCC
>JAZSPE010000011.1:0-5006 GCA_045537265.1 Clostridia bacterium
AGAAAGAAGGTTATGTATCCAATCGGTATGGATTGGCACACCTATCGTTTTATAGGTCAGGGTCAACGCTGCGAAGTTTATATTGACGGATATTATATGGGTGAAATTGAGATTGAAACCAGAACCAGCAGCACAGGAAGAATTGAAATCGCAGGTGGAACAGGGAATGGTGCATCTGTCAGAAATGTAATCTTCCACGATCCTACAAAGGTTTCTTTAAGCAGCAGCGGCGATGCTGAAGTAGTCGTTTCTCCAACATATCCCGCTGAAGAATATTTCTCCGACTTCGTTCAGGGAGAAGATACAAGCGCATGGGAAAACAATAATGTAAATCGTTGGAGAGTTGAAGACGGAATGCTCCGAGGCGACAACAATATGGGCGTAGCGAGCGAAATGAACCAGGTTAGCAGAAAAACAGGCTTTGCTGATGACTTTGTTGTAACAGCAAGACTTCGCTGGCCGGTTAAGTCAACAGAGGTTCCTATGCAGAGTGGTATCTTACTTTATTGGGATAACTGTCAGTTCCATGTAAAGCTTACCTATCAGCAGTTTACTTATTATAACGGTGCTGCGGGCAGAGCTGTCGGAAGCAGCGCAAACCTTACAGGCGACTTAAGAGGCAAACTAGATAGTGAATGGAAGGAAATAAGAATTGAAACCTATAACTATTGTGAGGGCGCTAAATTCTATTTAGGTGACACACTTCTCTTTGACGGTTATATCAAGCGTTTTGCTGAACAGATGGGCGAGAGCACACTTTCTTTCTACACAGAACAGAACTTCTTAGGTGAAGCAGAAAGCTGTATGGATGTTGACTGGGTAAGATATGTCCCGATTACACACAATATTATTATTGAAGAGCCTATCAATGAATCCACATATTTACAGGGAAATCCAATTCCTTTAAATGCACTTGTGAAGAATAACCAGGAAAACATTCCTTATGTTGATTATAAAATCAATGGCAATGTTGTTGCAAGAGGAATGGCTCCTGACTACGAAGTACAGCTTACAAACATTGGACAGGGTAATTATACTGTAACTGCTGAATATGGCGAACAGGTTTCTCCTCCGGTATCATTCAGTGTTGTTCAAGCTGTAAAGGGCAGCCTTAATGTAAAAGCAAACAGTAATGGAAGCTATACATTAAATGCAGGTCTTTACGATAAAATAAGCAATGTTGCTAAAGTTCAGTTTGTCCTTGACGGTGTTCCCGTTGGAGAGGATACAGTAGCTCCTTATAGCCACACTCTTTCCTCTTTAACTCCTGAACCTCATAAGCTTGCTGCTTATTATTATAGTAAGTCAGGCGTGCTTTTGAGTATTGCTGGGGAAGATTGGGCTCCAACTCTTACACCAAACAGTGCTTCAAGAAGCTATACAAATGAAGTTGCTTATACAGTAACAGGCGGTAGCGGAAGCGGAACTTATGAGTTAAATAATGGACACCATAAGGTATCTTTAACTCATACTCCATCTGCAGTAACTTATGTAACCGCAGACGGCGTGGAAAGCTTTAGCCCTGGAACAGGCACATTTAATATTATAACTCAGGGTGCAGTTGCAGATGTTTACAGAAATGGTCAGTTTGCATTTTCATTCTTCCTCCCACAGACAAGTGCGGTAGGACAGAGTTATAAGCAGAACGGCTTAACATTCACAGGCAAGAGCATATCCGTTCCAAAAGAGAGAGGAACATACTACTCTGATACAAATGTAACACAGGGCAGATATTCATACAGATTACCATCTCTTCCGTATGCATACAGAACTGTTTTTGTGGCAGACAAGACAGACAATGCGAGAATTGCTGTAAATGATAGCTTATTCCGCACAGATGTTGAGCTTAAAGACGGTAAGTTCTATGTATGGACAATTCAGCTTGATGCATCTCCTGCTGAATATATCGAACTTTGTGATGCAGTTGACGCTGATAATGTATATTATCACATTGAAACAGTAGGCGGAATGAACCGTATCTATGGAAACGGTAAATTCTTAAGCTCATTCAGAAGCATCCCGTCAGCAGGCGAACAGTCAGTTTTAGTTGAAGTTAATTCCGGAAATGGCCTTTCCTATGTTACTGTAACAGATAATAAGGATGTATTCATCTATAATGATGATTTTACTAATTCCGGCGAATTTAATTCAGTTGATTACTGGCAGGCAACAAAGGGAATGGGACTTCTTTATGACAAGACTACACAAAGAATGTTCCTTATGGCAACGGGTCAAAAAGATGCAGTTGCAGAGCTTACAGCTTATACAGGAGATACCTATTTATCTGCTGATGTAATCGCAACAGGTGAGTCAGGTGGTCTCTGGATGATTTATCACCACAGCCATACTGAAAAATGGACAAAAGTTGGATATAACTTTGAAACAGGAAAATATGAGGTTATCCATAGCTTAGACGGCACAACTTATAAGCGTGCTGAAAAAGAAGGAACTTTCCCTGTTGGAGAAAGTGTTCATCTTGAACTTATTGTAGAATGTGGGGACTGGCAGAGAACAGCAACATTATATGTTAACGGAATGCAGGCTATTTCTTATTCAGATTCTCTTGGCAATGTTCGCGGTAAAACTGGTTTTGTGGTAACTGATAACTTTGTTTACCTCGAAAACGCATCTTATCGCGGTGATGCAAGACCTGTTCTTTCTATGACAGACTCTGTAGAATTAGCAAGTGGTTTAGGTGCAACTTGTGATATTATTGAATTAGCAGACGGAACACTTCAGGTTGTAACAGAGCTTGGTAATTCAAACTACACAGATGACGGCGGAAAGACTTGGACAAAGGGCCCAAGCAATTCTGCATACAAGCAGAATATATTACAGCTTAGAGTAAAACAAGCTGATGGCACCTATGCTTTAGGCGATGAAGTTCTTTCCTTTATTCCTATGGCAACAGGCGGTGCTGATGAAAACGGAAAAGCGTTAGGAAACGTAAAGATTTGGCATTCTTCTGACAGAGGTGCAACCTGGGAAGACTGGGGCTTTATGTTCCCTGAACCTATAGGCGACACCTACTTCTTTACAGCGGAAGGTGTTAAGCAGGGACCATCAGGAAGACTTTACGCTGCTCCAAGCCGTGATGACTTGATGGAGCCTGGTATATTCTCAGAAGATGCCGGTGTTGCTCAATGTGTATACAGTGATGACGGCGGAAGAACCTGGACACTTGGCGGAATAGTTTCGTATAAGGATGTTAAATCTGTTATAAACGAGCCTCAGATTGTAGAGAGCCATGACGGCGTTGTAACTATGTATTACAGAACTGATACAGGTATGATCCGTGCCGTAAAATCTTATGACGGTGGTAATACCTTTGACTTAGAGCATATTTACCGCACACCGTTCCTTGCAAATGGTAACTG
Source organism: Clostridia bacterium (assembly GCA_045537265.1). Taxonomy (GTDB): domain Bacteria; phylum Bacillota; class Clostridia; order Monoglobales; family Monoglobaceae; genus SIG454. The sequence goes on from JAZSPE010000011.1 coordinate 3,378, forward strand.
TTTCGGTGTTACAGTTGATCCGATTGACGGAAAAACTTTATATATAGCTTGGGGTTATGATAACGCTAACCTTGCAGCTTCTAACCAGGTTCCAAGACAGAGATGGTCTATTGCAAGAAGTATGGATGACGGTGTAACTTGGGAATTCTTAGGAACAACTTATGAATGCACCTACGGCGGCGCTAAGAATACAAACATGAACACTATGATGAATGTAACCGGTGATTATCTTATGATTAATGGTTACTGTCTTGACGCTGAGGCAAACATTCATACTTACAGAAGAATTGACCTTGTAAGAAAAGACAGACTTAAAGGTTCAAAAGCTTTTGAACAGATTCATTTAAGCAGCGTTGATACACTTGAAACCTATTGGGGAACAACATTCGAGCAGATGGCACCATATATTGTTGCAAATGACTCTAACGGTGTTGTATATCTCAACGGACGCAAAGTTGATGGAGCAGCTCAAAATGGCGAAATCCTTCTTGACTGTATCGCTTCTTACATTGGTGCAACTATCGAAAGCAATGAAAAAGGCGAAACACTTTTAACTTATGGTGAAGCTAAAATTGTTATCGATAATGTAACTAACAGAAACGGCAAACTTTTCGTAAACAGAGAAAGTGTTGCAAACCAGTTCGGCTTTGGAATCTTTACTACTGCAGACGGAATTTGCTACCTCGGTAACACAGGTAAACTTCTTGAAAGCATAGAAAACCGTTTCAAACGGGGAACTGAAATTGCCGACTAAAACTAATAATAAAACTGCGGAGATATTCTCCGCAGTTTTTCTTTTTTATAAGACAAAATGACCCGTTTGTTAGTTAAATTATTTGGCAAAACCTGTTGCAAAACAAAAAACACTATGATATAATAAAAATGAATAATGATAAGTAAAATTCAGTCCGTATGCCTTTATGAGAATATGCGGATTGCTAAAATAATAAGGAGGGGTAATATGAGTTTGTATAACTACATCTTAAACAAAGAACACCATAAATTCAGAAAGAATATTTCTCTTGAATTTGACAAGGCGATGTCGCCGATTGAAAGAATGACTTATAGATTTGAAGAGCTTTCTAAGGCAGAAACTCCTGTCATTTTACCCGAGGAACAGATTTGTTTCATAAGAACTATTAAAAATATTCCTGACATTTTTTCCGAAGAAGAATGGGCAGAGATAAAGAATAAGCATTTTATTCACGAGCTTGGTTATTTGTCAAACCTTTCCCCGAACTATGAGGACACTATTAAAGTCGGCCTTTTAGCAAAAAGAGAGACGGCAGATGAGTATGGCAAAAGAATAATTGATGCTATCTTAGACCTTACAAGAAGATATAAGGAAGAGGCTCAAAAGCAGGGAAGAGATGATATCGTTAAGGTTTTAGAAGTAGTTCCTGCAAACGGGGCAACAACCTTTAGAGAAGCTCTTCAGTCTTTCAGAATTATTCACTATTCACTCTGGCTTGAAGGTAACTACCACAATACTGTTGGTAGATTTGACAAGTATATGTATCCATATCTTAAGGCTGATTTAGATAAGGGAATAATAACAGAGGAAGAGGCACAGACCCTCCTTGATGATTTCTTCTTATCCTTTAATAAGGACAGCGACCTTTATGTTGG
>JAZSPE010000069.1:0-2749 GCA_045537265.1 Clostridia bacterium
CCTTTATTATTCCCTTAGCTTCAATTTTAAATACCTGATTTTCAAAATCGGGATTTATCTCAGTTTCGGGAAAATCAAATATAAAATACTGATTGAATATCTGATAGAGATTTCCGATTGCCCCCCAAATTATTCCGTAGAGCATACCCGTATCAGCAGGGTCACCTGTTCCGAAATCCACTTTAATTTTTATTTTTTTAACCTCTATGCGATAACGCATATCCCGAAAAAGCGTCCAGAGGAAAGATTTCTTATCCGAAAGCTTTTTATGCTTTTCGTTTATATCTTTTTCTATGCTTTCTCTTGAAACTTCTTTTTCTTCTCGTTTGTCCTTTTGCTTTACTGTATATCTTATAAGACCGTTTTGAAATCTTATATGAAGTTCTCCGTCTTTATAGGATACATAAACCCTTGTTTTTGTATAAAGAAGAATAACGACAAGGCCCAGCAAAAAGGCAAGGAGACCAAGAATTATCCACAAAACAATCATAAAATCAGCCTTTCTTTTAAAAATGATTACAGACTGTCAATTCCCTCCATAATCTGCTGACTGTAAAGCTTGTCCTGTCCGTTTTCCTTGATTATAGCATAATCAGGAAGCTCCGTCAAGTCGCTTATCCCGAAGCATCTTAAAAACTCAGTTGTTGTTCCGAAGACCATTGGGCGCCCCGGTGTATCAAGTCTTCCTGTCTCTTCGATTAAGCCTCTTTCGATAAGCTTATTTACAACCGTTTCGCAGGAAACTCCTCTTATATCTTCAATTTCGCCTCTTGTTACAGGCTGTTTATAGGCAACTATGGAAAGGACTTCCATTGCCGCATTGGACATTGTCTGGGCACGGCGAGGCTCAGCAAGGAGAGATATATATTCAAAATATTCCCCTCTTGTGCACATCTGATACCCGTCTTCAATACGGATGATGCTTATTCCACGATGCTCATAGTCATATTTGTCAATCATATCGTTTATAATCTGGCGGGTTTTGCGCTTGTCCATATCGATTATATTGGCAATCTTTTCAAGGGAAACGCTGTCCCCTGCCGCAAAAAGCAAACCTTCAATTATAGCCTGAGCTTTATTTATTTCCATAATCTTTTCTCCTAATCCTCAATGGTGTCAAGGCTTATTTCATCCTCCATGGATACTCTCTTAATATCCATATCATCCATATCGCCTTCAACAACTACCTTTTTAAGCTTTATAAGTTCTAAAACCGCAAGGAAGGACGCCACCGCTTCCGGTCTTGATTTAATCCCGCGGAAGAGCTCGATGAACTTGGTTTTTCCCTTTTCAACAAGCTTTTTCCATATATTTGTTACCCTGCTTTTAACTGAAACCTTCTCGTGACCCACAATTCCTTCAAAGGACTTTTTCGGAGGCGGAAGCTTTCTTTCAAGCTTCATATAGGAAACCTTATAAGAAATGAGGAGGTTTTCAACTGAAACGGTTGAATAATCAAAAGGAACAACGGGTCTTTCGATATATTCAGGAGCCTTATAAAATCTGGTATAGCCGAGATTTTCCCGTCCTCTTAAATATTCCGCTTTTTCCTTAAAGCGCTTATATTCAACAAGTCGGCGAACAAGTTCTTCTCTTGGGTCTTCGCCCTCTTCTTCCTCATCCTCGGCAGGAAGCAGAAGTCTTGACTTAATCTGGAGAAGTGTTGCCGCAAGAACTAAAAACTCGCTGGAAACTTCAAGGTCAAGAGCCTCCATCTGGGCGATAACCTCTAAATACTGTTCTAAGATTTCGCTTATTGGAATGTCATAAATATTAACTTTGTTCTTTTTGATGAGGGTTAAAAGAAGGTCAAGTGGGCCTTCAAACGCCTCAACACGGAAAGATAACTGTTCCATTAAACAAACAACTCCAAAATTAAATTTGACAATGAATAAAATCCGCCAAAAAGTCCCTCTACGGCAAAGCTCAAAAGTCCGCCGAAAAAGGAAAGGTTTATTAAAATGATAAGGACAATAAATCCATATCTTTCATACTGCATCAACTTAAAATAAATTCTTGTGGGAAGGATTGCACTCAGCACCTTAGAGCCGTCAAGAGGCGGAATTGGAATAAGATTGAAAACACCAAGCCCTAAATTCATAACCGCCAGGGTTTGAAGGATTGTAAAGACAAGATACCAAAGGCCGTCAACTGCCGTAAAGTTTATTACCAAGACCATCAAAAACACCGATATAAACGCCGCCAAAAAGTTTGAAATGGGACCTGCAAGAGCGGTCAGCACCATATCAAGCTTTATGGTTTTAGTCTTGAAATTTCTCGTGTTTATCATAACCGGTTTTGCCCAACCAAAGCCAAAAAGGAAAAGGCAAATAGCACCGAGAGGGTCAATATGGTTTATAGGGTTAAAGGAAAGTCTTCCCGTATATTTCGCAGTATTATCCCCTCTTAAATATGCCATATACCCATGGCTTACCTCATGGATTGTAAGAGATAAAAACACGCAGAAAATTGTTATAAGAAGGCTTAAAAAACCTTCTGCACTGCTGAAATAGTAAGCAAGTCTGCTCATAAAATCATTCCTTTAAATCAAATCATTCTTTATAATGTCTTCATAGGTTTCTCTTTTAACCACCACGGTTGCTTTTCCGTCTTTGAGCATAACAACAGGTGGGCGGGGAATTCGGTTATAATTGCTTGCCATCGAATAGTTATAAGCTCCTGTGGTAAGGACTGCTAAATAGTCGCCCTTCTTTGTTTTCGGAAGCTCAATATCCTGGACGAGAACATC
>JAZSPE010000061.1:0-5783 GCA_045537265.1 Clostridia bacterium
CTTAAAGGGTGACAGATGTTACACAGATAAGTGCGCAATAACAAGACGTGCATACGCACCGGGCCAGCATGGTCAGGGTCGTCATAAGCTCTCTGAATACGGTACACAGCTCAGAGAAAAGCAGAAGGTTAGACGCGCTTATGGTATTTTAGAAAAGCAGTTTGCTCATTATTTTGAGCTTGCTAATAAAAAGCAGGGTGTTACAGGTGAAAACCTCTTAACACTTATCGAAAGAAGACTTGACAATGTTGTTTATAGACTCGGCCTTGCAGTTTCAAGACCTGAGGCTAGACAGCTCGTATCTCATGCTCATTTCTTAGTAAACGGCAAGAAGGTTAACATTCCTTCTTATCTCGTTAAAGTTGGCGATGTTATCACAGTTGCTGAGACAAGCCGTAAGAGCACTAAGTTCGATACAGTTCTCGCTTCAACAGAAGGAAGAGCTGTTCCAAAGTGGCTTGATATGAACAAGGATACTTTAGAAGGTAAAGTAGTTGCATTTGCAGAAAGAGATGATATCGATCTTCCAATCGAGGAACACCTTATCGTCGAACTTTACAGCAAATAATCTGCATAGCATAGGGTTTATCCTGTGCTACGGCCCTAAATGGTACCTTTGGTACAAAATAGAAACAATTAGAAAATAAGGAGGGCTAAATATGATAGAAATCGAAAAACCAAAAGTAGAGTGCGTTTCCATTTCTGAGGACGAAAAATATGGAAAGTTTGTTGTTGACCCCCTTGAAAGAGGCTACGGAATAACACTTGGTAACTCACTTAGAAGAATTCTTCTTTCATCTCTTCCGGGCGCTGCGGTAACTTCTGTTAAGATTGAGAATGTTAACCACGAATTCTCAACAATCCCTGGCGTTAAGGAAGATGTTACGGAAATTATACTTAATATTAAGTCCCTTGCTGTTAAGCTTCACGCTGATGGACCTAAAACGGTTTATATTAACCACGAAGGTGCAGGCGAGATTTGTGCAAGAGATATTAAGTGTGACTCTGATGTTGAAATCGTAAACGGCGATTTACACATTGCAACACTTAACGAAGATGCAAAGCTCTTTATGGAGCTCACTCTCGATAAGGGCAGAGGATATGTTTCCGCTGACAAGAATAAGCAGATGCTTCAGCCTATCGTTGGCTTAATCCCGGTAGATTCTATCTACACACCGGTTGAAAAGGTTAACTATACGGTTGAAAATACAAGAGTTGGTCAGATTACAGATTATGACAAGCTCATCTTAGAAGTCTGGACAAACGGAACAATCAATCCGCCAGACGCTGTATCCCTTGGCGCTAAGATAATGAATGAACACTTAAATCTGTTCATCGACTTATCTGACAGAGCTAAGGAAACAGAATTCTTGGTTGAAAAGGGCGAAAACAAGATTGTTAAAGTCCTTGAAACAACCATCGAAGAACTTGATTTATCAGTTCGTTCTTACAACTGTTTAAAGAGAGCAGGCATTAACACTGTTCAGGATTTAACAGCTCGTAGCGAAAACGATATGATGAAGGTTAGAAATCTCGGACGCAAATCACTAGAAGAAGTTATTGCAAAACTTGCTTCTATGGGACTTGCTCTTGCAAATGACGAAGAATAGTTGTTTGCGCTAGTTTCACTGAGAAACAGTGAAGAATTATTTGAAAGAGGTGAATAGTATGGCAATCCAAAGAAAATTAGGAAGACCTACAGACCAGAGAAAAGCGATGCTCAGAAACCTTACAACTTCTTTCCTTGAAAACGGTAAGATTGAAACAACAGTTACTCGTGCTAAGGAAGTGCAGAAGTTGGCTGATAAAATGATTACTCTTAGTAAGAAAAATACTCTTCATACAAGACGCCAGGCTCTCGCTTGGATCACAAAAGAGGATGTTGTTACAAAGTTATTTGCGGAAATCGCTCCGAAATATGCTGAGCGTAACGGCGGTTACACAAGAGTTATAAAGATTGGCCCAAGACGCGGTGACGCCGCTGAGGTTGCAGTATTGGAACTCGTTTAATTAAAAACAAAACCCACAGGTATTTCCCTGTGGGTTTTTGACTGTAAATTATAAAATATGTTTACTTTCAAAGCTTAATATGATATAATCGTTTTGTAAATTTTTAGTGCGGAGGCATAAAATGGAAATTATAGAAATGCTTATTGAAAATCTGTCTGCTATTTCCTGGCAGATGATTGTTATGTGGATAATCGGCGGAATTCTCATTTATCTTGCTATTAAGAAGGATATGGAGCCAACTCTTCTTCTCCCTATGGGCTTTGGCGCAATACTTGTAAACCTTCCTTTTGGAAGCGTAATTGCAGAGGAAGGCGTTTTAACAACCCTCTTTAATGCAGGCATAGCAAATGAGCTTTTCCCCCTTATTTTGTTTATAGGAATCGGCGCTATGATTGACTTTGGCCCTCTCCTTTCTAACCCGAAACTTATGATTTTCGGTGCAGCGGCACAGTTTGGTATATTCCTGACCCTTTGCACAGCGTCAATCTTCTTTGATATAAACGACGCGGCATCAATTGCGGTTATCGGTGCGGCAGACGGCCCTACCTCAATATTTGTTGCAGGAAAGCTTGGCTCAAAATATTTAGGCGCCATAATGGTTGCGGCGTATTCCTATATGGCCCTCGTTCCAATTATCCAGCCACCGGTTATTAAGCTTTTGACCACTAAAAAAGAGCGAAAAATCAGGATGGAATATCAGGGGAAAGAGGTTTCCAAAACCACAAAAATTCTCTTCCCTATAATCATAACAGTTGTTGCAGGCATCGTTGCCCCTGAATCAGTTTCCTTGGTAGGCTTTTTGATGTTTGGTAACTTAATCCGTGAATGCGGAGTTTTAAATTCCCTTTCCGAAACTGCCCAGAAGGTTCTTGCAAACCTTGTAACCATTTTCTTAGGTATTACAGTTGCAAGCCAGATGGCAGCGGATAAGTTCTTACAGGTAGATACTTTAATCATTATGGGACTTGGACTTTTCGCATTTATTTTCGACACAGCAGGCGGAGTTTTGTTTGCAAAATTCATCAACCTTTTCACAAAGAAGAAGATAAACCCAATGATTGGTGCGGCAGGAATTTCCGCTTTCCCAATGTCAGGCCGAGTTGTTCATAAGATGGGCCTTGCCGAAGACCCGCAGAACTTCTTGCTTATGCACTCAATGGGCGTTAATGTATCAGGCCAGATTGCATCCGTTATCGCAGGCGGCCTTATACTGAATTTCTTCTTATAAGAAAGGGAGGTTTTTATGAATATAAATTTATGGAATTTTGTTGCAAATCTTAAATATATGGGTATGGGAATGCTTGGCATAATTGCCGTTATCGGAGTGATAATTCTCATAACCGTGATTCTTTCAAAAGTGACACAGGAAAAACAAGATTAAAAGGTATCCCCCAAAAAAATTTTTTTGGGGGATAAAAATTTTTTAGGGGCAAAAAACGGAAGATATTGTGGATAAGAATAACGAAAAATATCATATTTTGTATCTTGTGTAAAATGTAGAAAAAACCGCGCAGTTTTTGGTCTTTTTGGGGGTTGAAATTATTCCAAAAAGCTGGTATTATAGATATGTTAAAAAATAAAGGATATAATAGGGGATTTGTCCCCTCAAGGAGAGGAGTTAAAAGAGAAATGGAGCTCGAGCAAATTTGGGAAAAAGCTGTTGCTTTGCTTGCTGACGAGATTTCGGCAGTGTCCTTTAATTCCTGGATTAAACCTATTAAAGCGGTTAGTATGACAGATGCAAAGGTTGTTCTTTGCGTTCCTTTTGGTGTAAACAGAAATATGATAATGACTAAATATTTCTCTCTCATTGAAAGCTGTCTTGAAATGGTTACATCTAAAAAGAGAACCATCGAAGTTATTGTCAGCGAGGATATGGCAGAGGAAAAAGATGACCCGCTTCAGAAAGAAAGTACGCTTAATCCAAGATATAATTTTGATAATTTCATTAAGGGAAAAAGTAACGAAATGGCATATGTTGCTGCCCTTGCCGTTGCAGAGACAGACAGTCCTTCAAAGGCATATAATCCGCTTTTCTTATATGGCGGAAGCGGTCTTGGGAAAACACATATGCTCCACGCAATAGGCAACTATTATCTTGAAAATTATCCAAAGCGCAAGGTTTTATATACAACAAGTGAAAAGTTTACATATGAGCTTGTTACAGCTATCAGAGAAAAGACAAATCAGGAGTTTAGAAATAAATACCGCAAGGTTGACCTTCTTTTAATTGACGATGTTCAGTTCTTTGCAGGCCGTGAACTTGCACAGGAGGAGCTTTTCCATACATTTAATGCTCTTTATGACAGCGATAAGCAAATCGTTTTGACAAGCGATAGACTTCCAACTGAAATCCCGCAGATTGAGGAAAGAATCAGAACAAGATTCAGCAGCGGTTTATCCGTTGATGTCCAGCCGCCTGAATATGAAACAAGAATGGCAATCTTAAAGAGCAAGCTTCAAGCGGAATATTTGCAGGTTGATGACGATATTGTTGCATTTATTGCAGAGAATGTTAAATCCAATGTCCGTGAGCTTGAAGGGGCGGTTAAGAGAATCGTTCTTTATGCAGGAATCAAGCGGACAAGTCTGATAACAATGGAGCTTGTTGCTGAGGCGATTGCTGACCTTATGAAGAATCAGCAAAAGAGAAGAATAACCCCTCAGGTTATAATCAGCGAGGTGGAGAAGTATTATATGCTTCCAAGTGGCTCATTGGTTTCTAAAAAGAGGTCAAATGATGTTGTTCTTCCAAGACAGGTGGCAATGTATATCTGCCGTGAAATCTTAGACGACCCGTCTTTCCCGAAAATCGGCGAAAGCTTTAAGAGAGACCACTCAACAGCTATGCACGGCGTTGGCAAGGTTAAGAAGGAGCTTGACGAAAACTCAGATTTACGCTCTGTTATAGACGAAATTATAACAAATATTAAAAGAGATTAGTTATGAAATTTTTTGATACTATATGTGCTATCGCAACCCCAATGGGAAGCGGTGGAATTGCAATCATAAGAATAAGCGGAGAAGATGCAACGGCTTCTATGGATAAAATCGCCTTTCCCATTTCGGGAAAGGTGTTTTCCTCGATTGAGAGTCATAAGATGACTCTTTGCGCCATCAAAGACAGAGAGGGAAGGATTATTGACGAGGCCCTCGTTGTTTCTATGCTCGCCCCCAAGTCCTACACGGGTGAAGATGTTGTTGAAATCCAATGCCATGGTGGGACAATGACCGCAAGACTTATAATGGACGAGCTACAAAGTTTGGGCATCCGCCATGCAGAAGCAGGGGAGTTTACCCGCCGAGCATTCATAAACGGAAAGGTTGATTTATCCGGTGCCGAAGCGGTTATGGATATAATTGACGCCAAGTCAAAGCTTGGTGTTTATGATGCTGCTTCCTCTCTTACAGGAAAGCTTGGGAGTAAAATAAAAGCCCTCAGGGAAGAGGTTTTATCTCTTGCGGCAAGACTTTCAGCTACTGCCGATTTCCCTGACGAGATTGAGGAAATGGAAGACAGTGAGTTTTTAGATAAAGTCGGAGCAATAAACGCCGAGATTAAAAAGCTTATAGAAAGCTTTGAAAAGGGCAGATTTGTCCGTGACGGAGTTAAAGCCTCTATTGTGGGCAGACCCAATGTTGGAAAGTCCTCTCTCTTAAACGCTCTTTTGGGCGAAGAAAGAGCAATCGTAACCGACATTCCGGGAACAACAAGAGACACAGTTGAAGAGTATATAAATATGGGTGGCCTTGCCATTCATTTAACTGATACA
>JAZSPE010000219.1:0-2538 GCA_045537265.1 Clostridia bacterium
CTCCACCCCTTCTTCTGAAAGAGCTTTAAGTCTTATATATGGAGCTTTAAGAATTTCGGCAACTTCAAGGCATCTTATAAGTTCTTTTTTTGCCTCATCCTTTTCTTTGGAAATATCCTTTATCATATCGATACAGGAAATCTTTATTCCGCTTTCTATCATTCGCCAAGGAGCGTCTTTTAAATCTGTTTCTTTAAGCTTTGAAACATCATGGATTTCTATTCCGTCAAACTTATATTCCCCTGCTAATTCGAAAAACTCCGAAAGGGTTATATCATTCCACTTGTTTGTGGAAAAGGATAATTTCATCTCTCATCCTCCTCTTCAAAGCAAATCTTGTTAAGGGCATTTATATACGCATTGATACTTGCCCCGATAATGTCAGTTGAAATGCCCTTGCCTGAAAACGGTTTTCCGTTATGGCGAAGCTTAACAATGCTTGAACCCATAGCCCCTCTGCCTTCGGTTACTGACTGAATCTGGAAATCATCAAGCTCGAAGTGATGGCCTGTTATTTGCTCAATTGCAAGGAATGCCGCGTCAATCGGGCCGTCTCCGATGCAGAAGCCTTGGAGAACTTCTCCACCTTTTTCAAGCTCAATATGAGCTGTTGGTGTAATTATATTTCCGTTGTTGATAACATAGCTTTTGAGCTTATATGTAGGGCGAACCTGCATAGCAACGGAAGCTACGATTGCATCAAGTTCTTTTGAGCCAACCTTTTTGCTCTTTGAAACTCTTGCCACTTCGTCATAAACTTTTGCGTTATCCTCTTCGGATAAGTCATAGCCGAGTTTTTTAACTGCAAGTTTAACCGCAGAAATATCATCGCTTGAAGAAAGCTCAATGTTTTCAGCAGTGGCATTTGTTCCACCGTCAAAAGGTGTATATGAATTTCCGCCTCTTGTCATAAGCTTAATCTTCTTAACGCTGTTATCTAAAACTGCCATATTTATTCCTGTCTTAACCCCGAGAGCATCCCCCTTTTCGCGGAACACTTTGGCAACAGCGCTGAGGCGGGGATATTCATGGGAAACAACAGAGGTCTTAATCTGTGTAACTCCGCTTCCGATACAAGAGAGGGCACAAGCCGCCGCCATATTAAGAGAGTCGCTGCACTCAACGGAAACCTTAATCTCTTTCATTTTCGGAACAGAGGCGAATAAATCCTTTAAGAACCCTTCAAACTCAGCAGGAAGCATTCCGCCTGCGCTGTCACAAACTGTTACAGTTTTTGCACCGCAGTCAATTACCTTTTCCATAATTTCATAAAGGAATTCCTTTTCAGCTCTTGTTGCGTCCATTAAGGAAACCTCAACATCCTTGCAGAGAGAAACTGCCTTTTTAATAGTTTCCTCAGCTAGTGCTAAAACCGCCTTTGGCTTTTTGTTGCAAATATATTCCATCTGGACAGTTGAAACAGGAACCATTATATGAATTCTTGGTTTCTTAGCGTCCTTGATTGCAGCATAGGTTTTCTCAACCGCCTCAACATCAAGCCCAACCGGGCAAGAGAGGATGCTGCTTTTAATAATCGGCGCAACGGAATGGAGATATAAAATATCTGTCTTCCCGTTTTTAATAGGTGCGGTTTCAATGACAGAAACCTTTATCTTGTCAAGAATTTTTGCAACCTCTATTTTTTCTTTAAAGCTTAAAGTGTATCCACCCTGCTTTCCTTCTTCTCTTAAAGTTATATCAGAAATAAAAATTTCAGTCATTTTTAACACTCCTTAATTTTAAGAATTTTCTCAGCATTCTTATATAGAATCAGACTGTTTTCTTCGTCTGTTAATTTCATGCTTTGGAATTTTTCAAGTTCTTCCGAAACGCTCCACATTGGGAAGTCAGAGCCGAACACAACTCTCTCTGCTCCGTATAGCCTGATAAGCTCCTTTGCCCGTTTCATACCAAGCATCCAAAAGGAGCTTGATGTGTCAACATAGCAGTTTTCCTTTGCGAGATATTCATAAGCCAAATCACACATTGACCAGCCTCCGAAATGGGCGCCGATAACCGTTAGCCCTGGGAATTCACGCAGGAGCTTTTTAAGTCGTCTCGGATGAGAATAATCATAGCGATAATCTCCGCAATGAATCAGGAGGGGAATATCCTTTTGCCTTAGGTAATCATAAAGCTCAAACATTCTCTCGTCATCCATATTAAATAGCTGTGTGTCAGGATGAATTTTAACTCCCCCAAGTCCTAGCTTAGTTGCTCTTTCTATTTCTTCAATTTTATTTTCAAAGTCTGCGTGCATCGTCCCGAAACCGTGGAACTCTTTATGGGTTTTGCACTCTGAGGCGATATAATCGTTTATGGCTTCAACTCTTGATGCCGTCAGGGCAACGGAGTGAACAACATAATATGTAACTCCGCTCTCTTTACCCTCTTTTAAAAGGTCTTTCGCTGTGCCTTTTTCGTCCATTCCTATTCCGTAGAACTCGCCAACGCTTTCCACAGCCTTTTCTGCTATTTTTTCGGGAAGTCGGATCGTAGCCATGTCGTTCTGTGAGCCAAGGAGTTGGTGCCCATTGT
>JAZSPE010000145.1:0-3502 GCA_045537265.1 Clostridia bacterium
AATAAAAACTGCGCATTTTCGTAAGGTGTTTCACCAGGGTCTAAAAGGTTAACCCCTGTGTTTGTAGAAAGTGACCAGTTGTTGTGTTTACCGCTTCCGTTTACGCCTGCAAAGGGTTTTTCGTGGAGAAGACAAACCAAATCGTGTTTCTTCGCAACTCTCTGCATAAGCTCCATAGTAAGCTGGTTATGGTCGCAGGCAATATTTGTTGTTGTAAAAATAGGAGCAAGTTCGTGCTGGGATGGAGCTCCCTCGTTGTGCTCTGTTTTTGATAAAATTCCAAGTTTCCAGAGCTCTTTGTTAAGGTCTTTCATATACGCCTTAACGCGTGGTTTTATCTGACCAAAATAATGGTCGTCAAGTTCCTGCCCCTTTGGAGGCTTTGCTCCGAAGAGTGTTCTTCCAGTATAAACCAAATCTTTTCTCTGCTCGAAAAGCTCTTTTGGAATAAGGAAGTATTCCTGTTCCGGTCCAACTGTTGTCTTAACGGATGTAACATTTTCGTTTCCGAAAAGCTTTAATACGCGAAGAGCTTGTTTGCCGATATATTCCATAGAACGAAGAAGAGGTGTTTTCATATCAAGAGCCTCTCCGCCATATGCACAAAAAGCAGTAGGAATACATAAAGTATCATCTTTTATAAATGTGTATGAAGTCGGGTCCCAGGCTGTATAGCCTCTTGCCTCAAATGTGGCCCTGATACCGCCTGATGGGAAAGAAGATGCATCAGGCTCACCTTTAACAAGTTCTTTACCTGAAAATTCCATAATTATTTTTCCGTCTTTTGTAGGACAAATAAAGCTATCGTGCTTTTCGGCAGTAACTCCTGTTAAAGGCTGGAACCAGTGCGTAAAGTGAGTTGCGCCTTTTTCAATAGCCCAATCTTTCATGGCTGTTGCAACAACATTGGCAATAGTAATATCAAGCTTTCTGCCGTCTTGAATTGTCTTTTGCATAGCCATATAGGTTTCTTCCGGAAGCCGTTCTCTCATAACGGTATCGTCAAAAACCATAGAGCTGAAAATTTCGGTTACATTGCTCATAAAATCTCTCCTTAAAATAACGGATATAAAAAGGTGCTACAAGAACGAACTTATAGCATCACATATAGAAATATTATACGGCTTTTCCCCACGATTGTCAAGGGTTTTAAGGAGAATATACATATAAAAAAGTAGGCTTTTTGATGATTTAAATTGTTGACACGGATAAATTTGTATGTTATAATAATAAAAAACCGAAATTCGTAAAGGAGATGCTTAAAATGAACAGAATTAAGACAATCGAAACTCGCGACCTTACAAAGAGCGTTAAAGACGGCGGTTGTGGCGAATGCCAGACATCTTGCCAGTCTGCTTGTAAAACATCCTGCGGCGTTGCTAATCAGGAATGTGAAAAGTGCGTAAGCAGCAAGTAATTTGATTTAAAATCAGGGGCTGTAGCATTGCTATGGCCCCATTTTTTTGGAAAGGCGTTAAAATGATACATCAGTATAAATTAAACGGATATAACATTGTTTTAGATGTTTTCTCCGGGTCAGTGCATCTGGTTGATGAGCTGTCTTATGATATAATTGAAATGTATGAAGAAAAATCCAAAGAGGAGATTTCTTCGTTCATCATTGATAAATATAAAAATGAAAACATTACTCAAAAGGATATTGATGAGGTTTTTGAAGATATAGAAGAGCTTAAAAATGACGGAAAGCTTTACTCAAAGGATGTTTATGAGGATAAAGCTTTTGATTTAAAAAACCGTCATACGGATATTAAGGCTCTTTGTCTTCATGTTGCTCACACCTGCAACTTAAACTGTGATTATTGCTTTGCAAGTCAGGGAAAATACCATGGCGACAGGGCGCTTATGAGCCTTGAAGTGGGAAAAAGAGCCATTGATTTTCTCGTTGAAAATTCAGGAAACCGCAAAAATCTTGAAGTGGATTTTTTTGGTGGCGAGCCTTTAATGAACTGGGATGTCTGCAAAGAAATTGTCAAATATGCGAGAGAAATCGAGAAAGAGCATAATAAGAATTTCAGATTCACTCTTACCACCAACGGAGTCCTTTTAGACGATGATGTTATTGATTTTGCAAACCGCGAGATGCATAATGTTGTGCTCAGTCTTGACGGGAGAAAAGAGATTCATGACAGCCTCAGAAAAACTGTAAATGGTCAGGGAAGTTATGATTTAATTCTTCCTAAGTTTAAGCATTTTATCGAGAAAAGAGGAAATCGCGGATATTATATGCGAGGAACTTTTACTCATAATAATATTGATTTTACCAATGATATTTTCCATATGGCGGATATGGGATTTAAAGAACTTTCTATGGAGCCTGTTGTTTGTGCTCCCGATGACCCATATGCCTTAACTCAGGAAGATTTACCGATTTTATTTGAGCAGTATGAAATTCTCGCTAAGGAAATGCTTAAAAGAAGCCGAGAGAAAAACGGTTTCACTTTCTATCACTATATGATTAATCTGTCAGGCGGGCCTTGTATCTATAAGCGAATTTCAGGCTGTGGCTCGGGAACTGAATATATGGCAGTTACCCCGTGGGGAGAGCTTTTCCCTTGTCATCAGTTTGTTGGCGATGAGAAATACAGCATGGGAGACATCTGGAAGGGTGTTACTAACACGAATGTCAGAGATGAGTTTAAACTATGCAACGCCTACGCAAGAAAAGAATGCACAGATTGTTGGGCAAAGCTTTATTGCAGCGGCGGATGTGCGGCAAATGCCTATCATGCGACAGGCTCAATAACCGGAGTCTATGAATATGGCTGTGAGCTTTTCAAAAAGCGAATTGAATGTGCCATAATGCTTGAAGTTGCTAAAATCCAGGAAGGAATTGAATAAAAATAAAGCCTCAAAATGAGGCTTTATTTTTTTGCCCATAATTTGTTATAGAAATATATTTTCGTGAATAAAAATTATATAAAGGAGGGAGAGCATGGATAAAAAACTTGTAAGGTGGGAGTGGATTGGGGCAGGAATTTGCTTTTTGCTTTCAATACCGCTGCATTTTTTATTTGATTTTATAGGTGGAGGGCCTCTTTGGGTGGGTTTTTTTGTAAATGTAAATGAAAGTGTCTGGGAACATTTGAAGCTTCTTTTTTATCCCGGAATTCTGGTTGGAATTATCCAGTATTTTATTGTTGGAAAAAACTATGAAAACTATATAAGCGCAAAAATAATAGGGATATTTTTAGGGATGCTTGGCATAGTGATTTCTTTTTACACTTATACAGGAATTATAGGGGATAATTTTGTTGTTGCGGACATTTTGACTTATGTTTTTGGCGCTATTGTTATGGCAATTACCACAATAAAAGTTACCAAAAGTGGGAAGGGGCAAAATTATAAAAATCTGCTTATTGTTGCCCTTATTGTTATGGGAGTTTTGTTTACTGTATGGACTTATAATCCGCCGTCACTTGGAATTTTTGAGGACTATGCATCGGTTTTCTTTTTAGATATGTTCTAAATGGGGACAAAGCCT
>JAZSPE010000124.1:0-8018 GCA_045537265.1 Clostridia bacterium
GAAATCTATGATGCGGTTCCAATGCCTCTTGGCTATAACAAGCCAAAGGGAATGATGCTTATTTATCCTGTTCTCTCGGCAAAGCATCACGGTTTTTCCTTTAAGGGATTATTTAAGGGCGAAGAAGTTACAGAAGAAAAGCTCGCTATGGTCAGCATTGAAAATTGCGTAAACGAAAACTCTTCTCCTGCATTTATTATGCACACATCTAACGATGAGGTTGTTGATGTAAAAAATTCTCTTGCCCTGGCAGACGCTCTGGCAGAGCAGAAGATAAAGTTTGAAATGCATATCTATCCGGACGCACCTCACGGAGTTGCCCTTGGAAACGAAGTGACAATGTGCGGAAATGAAAAGTGGTGCAATCCTGCTATTGCAAAATGGGTTGAAAATGCAGTATATTGGGCAGAAAATCTTTAATCGGAGGGAAAGAAAATGAAATATTCAAAGCAGTTTAAAGAAAGAAAAGATTTAATCAGAAGCAAAAAAGTAAGCATCGGCTTTGACGGATTTATTGACTATGTTATCCGTCCTGTTAAAACAAGAGAGGATGAGAATAATTGCACATATTTCCCGACAATTGACCAGTTTGGCGAAAAGATTACATCTCTTGCAGGTCGGAGCGGTAATATCGAGCTTATCATAAGCAATACCGACTTTGGTGGTTGTGGTCCGCACTATGCAAACGGTCTTGCAAATATGGGAGTTAATTGCACCTGCGTTGGTGCCCTTGGTTATCCTGAAAAGAGCCCGGTTTTCGCCCTTAACGAAAACTGCAAAACTATAAGCATAAGCGAACCTGGTTATTCCTATGTTTTTGAGTTTGGCGACGGAAAAATCATAATGAGCGATATTGAAAAGATAAGCCGTCTCCGTTGGAATGACTTAATTGAGAGAATAAGCATTGATGAAATGGTTGAAATCTTTGATGATGCAGATATTATAACATTGGTTAACTGGAGTTATCTTGTGCATTTCCACGAGATTTATGAGAAGTTCTTAGAACTGGTTATGCCAAGACTTTCAAAGCGCGACAGAAAGATTTATATTGACATTGCTGACTGCGCTAAAAGACGCCCTGAGGAAATTAAGGCGGCTCTTAAAATGTTCGGAAAGTATAGCGAATATGCTCCAACATATCTTGGCCTTAACAAGAGTGAGGCTATGGTTATGCACTCAATTTTAGGGGAAGGGGACTATGAAGGTTCTCTCCCGATTGCAAGAAAGATTAAAGAATTCTCAGGTATCGGCACAGTTGTTATCCACCCTGTTGACAGTTCAGCTGCTGTTTATGACGGCGGCGAGGTTGAGGTTTCGGGCATCCTTTGTGAAAACCCTAAAAAGACCACAGGCGGTGGAGATAACTTTAACAGCGGTTTCTGCGCAGGTCTTTTGGGCGATCTTGATATCAAGAGCTGTTTAGTAAGCGGAATGACAACATCTTATTTATATGTTAAAAACGGCCATTGCAACAGCTTTGAAGATATCGCAAACGCTATGGAGATGTATGACACTTTAGCGTAAAATATCGGCATAAGGAAAAGAGGTGATGCGAAATGGAGAACAAAGCCATAAGAGATTTTATTCAGGTTAACCTTCCCGGAATTCAGATTTCTGTTGTGCAGAAATTTATGATGGACAAGCAGGAAGAAATCCCTGTGCTCCATAAGCATCCCTGCTATGAAATTATATATGTAAATAAAAAAGACGAAAAATATTTCACTTTAATTCCGCCAAACACAGAGCATCTGGCAATTGACGGGCGGAGAGAGGATATAATTTCGGTTAATTCCTTTCTTCTCTCATTCAAAGGAAAAGAAAGCCCCGTTGCCATTTATAATGTCCTGAAAAATTTGCGCGAGGCAATAAGAATAGAGGACACTTTCGGCGGCTGTGAAAGAATAAAGGCAATCCAAAAGCTCTCTATGGATAATTCTTTCGGGTTTATGGAACAGCTTACAGCAGAGTTCCAGCTCCTTATAGTCCTTCTTTGCCGTGAAATCGGAAAAACCTCAAAGAGCGCTATGGACAACTTCCAGACCCTTGACGAAAAGAGACTTTGCATTCTGGAAGATTATTTTACATATAACTTTGCAAGTAATTCTTGCAGCAAAAAGGAGCTTGCTCAGCTTCTGGGCGTCTGCGAAAGACAACTCACAAGAATTATTGAAAAACAGTATAACAGCAGTTTTTCCGAGGTTCTTTTAACAATGAGAATGAATATGGCTCGTGCCATGATAGAGGAGAACAAAGTGTCCATTGAAAAGATTGTGGAAAAGGTTGGATATGAATCCGTTTCTGCTTTCCAGAGGGCATATAAAAGATTTTTCGGCGAAACGGTTAAGAGTAGCTTAAAAGGGACGAAAGGGCAGTGAAGATGTCCTAAACTGCAATTGAAATGAAAAATTTCGGATGATATAATTTTCTTGTAAGATTACTTAAACGAGAGGAGAAATATTATGCATCCGAGAATTAGTAACAAAGAATACGAGTATGTTAAAGAGGTTTTAGACCAGGGATTTAGAACTTCCTATAACGGTTCAATGAACAAAAGACTTGAAGCTGCTTTTGCTGAAAAGTTCGGAACAAAGTTCGCAATCAGTTTCTGTAACGGAACAGCAACTCTTCATATTGCATTAGAAGCTGCTGGCGTTGGCGCAGGGGATGAGGTTATCGTTCCGCCACTTACAATGTCAAGCACAACTCTTGCGGTTCTTCATGCAGGCGCAACTCCTGTTTATGCCGATGTTGACCCTGATACATATCAGATTAGCGCGGAAGCAATTGAAAAGGTTATAACCCCAAGAACAAAGGCTATTATGCCTGTTGCTCTTTTGGGAATGTGCCCTGATTTTGATGCAATCAATGCAATCGCAAAGAAACATAACTTAGTTGTTATTGAAGACGATGCAGAATGTTTCTTAGGAAAATATAAAGGCAAGCTCGTTGGAACACTTGGAGATATGGCAAGTTTCAGCTTCCAGGCATCCAAGCACTTATCCGCAGGCGAAGGCGGTATGGTTATCACAGATAACGAAGAATATGCTGAAAAGTTAAGAAGATATTCAGGACTTGGTTATGGCTCAATCGGTGCTAAAAAAGGCCGTATCTTAAAGAGCGACATCCAGAATCCAAACTATTTCAGACACGCATCTTCAGGCTGGAATTACAGAATTTCCGATGTTTGCGCCGCTGTTGCTCTTGCTCAGACAGAGAGAATTGAAGAGCTTGTTGAAAACCGCATTGAGTCCGCTATGAAAACAAGAGAAGTTTTAAAGGACGCAAAATGGTTTAAAGAACAGCATACTCCTGACGACTGTGTCAACTCATATTGGGGTTATGCAGGTAAGCTTATTGACGATTCAATTAAGTGGGAAGATGTATATAATAAGTTTGTTGAAAACGGCGGTCCTGGTTTCTATGCTGCTTGGAAGCTTTCTTATCAGGAGCCTTTCCTCCAGCAGATGAACCTTATGGGAAGAGAAAACTATATGCCGCTTATGAAGGATATGAAGTTCCCGATGGAAGGTCTTTGCCCTGTTGCAGAATCTCTCCAACCAAGACTTATGCTTCTTAAAACAAACTATTATGATGCGGAAGAATTAAACCGCGACCTCGAAGCTCTCGAAAAGACAGTTAAATATTTTAACTAATAAAAGATTAGGGTCCCTTGCAAAAGGGACCCCTTTTTTATTTGACTATTTAACTTTTTAATGGTATAATTTAAGGGATGAGGAGTGAAAATTATGCTTTTATATATTATTCGTCACGGAGAACCCGTTTATAACCCTAACGGCTTAACACAGATGGGACAGGAGCAAGCAGAGGCTATTGCGAAAAGACTGTCCCTTCACGGAGTTGATAAGATATACGCATCTCCCTTAAAAAGAGCGAGAATGACAGCTGAGCCAACGGCGAAACTGCTTAATAAGGAAATCGAAATTGAAGAATTTATGTGCGAGGAAAAGGCAGGCGAAAGCTTTTGCGTTAAAGACGAAAAGGGCGAAGATAAATGGATGTTCCTGATTGAAAAATCAAGGCGGGAAATGCAGTCTAAAAGGATTTTGGATTTAGGCGATAAATGGTATAATCACCAGATGTTTAATACCCCAAAATGTAAAAGTGGATATGAGAGAATTTTAAATGAGTCGGACAGGTTTTTAAGCGAGCTTGGCTATGTTCACGACAGAGAAAACGGTTGGTATAAGGCAACCGCTCCTAACGATTTAAGAGTTGCGGCATTCTGTCACGGCGGATTTGGTCTTTCCTGGCTTGGGATTTTGCTTAATATCCCTCTCCCAACCGTATGGACAAGGATGGATATCAGTCATTCAGGAATGACTGTTGTTGAGTTTAAAGAGGACAGCGAGGGAATATGTATCCCCAAAATGCTTATGCTTTCAAATGACTCTCATTTATATAAGGAAAATTTGCCCACTAAATATAACAACGAAAAATTTATATAAGGAGAAAATAGATGCGACTATTCAAACCGTCTTTATATGAGCTTTCTATATTTGATATTGACCTTGACGCTTTAAAAGAAAGAGGCATAAAAGGGTTTATTTTTGATGTGGATAACACAATTGTCCCCTATGACACGCCAAAGCCTGATAAGAAAATTAAAGATTGGTTTAAAAAACTCGAGAAAATGGGTTTTGTTTCTTACATAGCGTCCAATAATAATAAGGGCAGGGTTGAACATTTTGCAGCGGAGCTTGGCATTGGGTTTTTGCCTAAGGCAAAAAAACCTTTAACCAAAAACCTTAAAAAAATCTGCGCTGATATGGGGATTTCCCCAAAGGAAACCGCAATGGTCGGGGACCAGCTTTTTACGGATATGCTCGGCGGAAATATGGCAGGAATGTTCACTGTTTTAATCGAGCAGATTTCTCCTGTTGAGGGGAAATTCATAAAGTTTAAAAGAATTTTTGAAAGACTTATTCTTCCTCATAAGAAGAGAGTGAAAGGAATTATATGTTAGCGAAATTCGGACCTGGCGGAAACTGTGAAAAATTTTATGAAGAGGGGAACAAAACTTCCCTTAATATTCCCGATTGGCTCAGCAAAAAAGGGTTAGAGGCCTATGAATATGAGTGCGGGAAAGGAATAAAGATTTCTCCCGACTCAGCAAAAGCGCTTGGGGAGAAAGCAAAGGAAAAGGGGATAACCTTATCGGTTCATGCCCCTTATTTTATAAGCCTTTCTTCAACAGAAGAGGAAAAGCGGGAAAACAGCGTTAAATATATTTTAGACACCCTCTCTGTTGCAAATGTTATGGGAGCTAAAAGAATTGTTGTCCACTCTGGCTCCTGCTCAAAGATTACAAGAAAAAAGGCGGTTGAACTTGCCGCCCAAACCATAAAAAAGGCAGTTTACGAGGCGGACAATTTAGGACTCGGGCATATTCATATCTGCCCTGAAACAATGGGAAAGGTTAACCAGCTTGGAACAATAGAGGAAGTCTGCGAGCTTTGCTCTCTTGACGAAAGGCTTCTCCCCACCGTTGATTTCGGGCATATAAATTCCCAGACCCGTGGCGGCCTTAAAGAGATGGAAGACTTTGAGCGGATTTTTAATATAATTGAAAATAAACTTGGAATAGAAAGACTTAAAAACTTCCATATTCATTACAGCCGAATCGAGTTTACTTCCGCCGGGGAGAAAAAGCACAGATGCTACTCTGAAACTGAATACGGCCCTGAATTCTCTCCTGTTGCAGAGATTATGGCAAAGCGAAACTTAACCCCAACTGTTATCTGCGAATCAAGGGGAACTCAGACAGAGGATGCTATGGAGCTTAAAAAACTCTACCTTGAAAAGAGGGAGATATATGTATAAAAAGCTTAATGACATATTAAAAGAAACCGAGGCGGTTTTAATAACCTCCCCATATAATATGCGATATTTTTCCGCATTCTCAGGGGGCGAGGGTGCCCTTTTGATTTCCAAGAATGAAAGAGTTTTATTTACTGATTCAAGATATACGGAAATAGCAGAAAAAGAGGCAAAAGACTTTAAGGTAATCGAGACGAAAAAATCCTCGGACCTTACCGACTATATAAACAATAAAGGCTTTAAAGAAATCGCCATTGAAGATAATTTTATGACGGTTTCCTCTCTTGAAAACTTAAAAGCCAAAACAAGTTGCACTTTTTTAGGCAAGGGCAAAGAGATTGACAGAAAAAGAATAATAAAAACGCCTTTTGAAATTGAGAAAATTAAGAAGGCAGAAGAAATCGGCGACAGAGCTTTTTCTCATATCTTAAAGTTTATAAAAGAGGGAATAACTGAAAAAGACATCGCCGCAGAGCTTGAATATTTTATGAAAAAAGAGGGGGCAGAGAGAACCTCTTTTGATACGATTTCAATAAGCGGGAAGAAGACAAGTATGCCCCACGGAGTGCCGTCTGACAAGAAAATCGAAAAGGGGGATTTTATAACCCTTGATTTTGGTTGCGTATACGAGGGATATTGCTCGGATATGACAAGAACGGTTGTTCTTGGAAAGGCGACAGAGAAACAGAAAGAGATATATAATATTGTCCTTGCGGCTCAGCTAAAAGGTCTTGAAAAGATAAAAAGCGGAATAAGATGTGCCGATGCTGACCGAGGCGCAAGAGAGATAATCGAAAAGGCAGGCTACGGCAAATATTTTGGCCATTCCTTAGGCCACGGCGTCGGACTTTTAATCCATGAAGCTCCAACTCTTTCTCCAAACTCCTTGGATATTTTAGAGGAGAATATGGTTGTAAGCTGTGAACCTGGGATTTATATTCCCGATTTTGGCGGGGTAAGGATTGAAGATTTAGTGGTGGTAAATAAGGGCGGTTGCACCATCCTTTCAAAAAGCGATAAGAATTTACTGGAAATTTAGACAAAACTTGAAAAAGCTCTTGCAATTTGGATGATTTTAGTATAAAATAGTGTTAGTAATATAACAAGAAATTTAAAGGAGGTATCCCCAATGATTTCAGCGGGTGATTTCAGAAACGGTATAACATTTGAATTTGAAGGTAATGTTTATCAGGTTGTTGAGTTTCAGCATGTAAAACCTGGTAAAGGTGCGGCTTTCGTTAGAACAAAGATGAAGAATGTTATAACAGGCGGTGTTACAGAAAGAAGCTTTAACCCAACAGAAAAGGTTGCAAAGGCTCATATAGAAAGAAAGGACATGGAATATTTATATGAAGACAGCGGTCTTTACTATTTCATGGATCAGGAAACATATGACCAGCTTCCACTCAGTGAGGACCAGCTTGGTGACGCTCTTAAATTTGTTAAGGAAAATATGGTGGTTACTATCCTTTCCTATAAAGGCAATGTATTCAATGTTGAACCACCGAACTTTGTTGAGCTTTTAGTTGTTGAAACTGAACCTGGCATTAAGGGTAACACAGCTTCAAATGTTACAAAGCCAGCTAAGGTTGAAACTGGTGCAATTATCACAGTTCCTATGTTTATTAACGAAGGCGATATGATTAAAATTGACACAAGAAACGCAGAATATATGTCAAGAGTTTAATTATAAAGGAGATCATATTATCTCTGATTTAACAAACAGAGCGGCTTATATTAAAGGTCTTGCTGACGGAATGAAAATGGACAAGAATTCTGACGAGGCAATACTTTTGAATGAGATTATCGCCCTCCTTGGCGATATTACAGCCGAAATGGAAATGATTGACGATGAGCAGGGCTTCCTTGCAGATAAAATTGACGAAGTTGACGAGGCTATCGATATTTTATGCGAAGAAGTTTTCGAAGACGAAATCTATGACTATGACGAAGAGGACGAAGACGACGAATTCGTAATTACTTGCGAAAAGTGCGGAAAAGATGTTTTCTTAACTTATGAAGATTTCGAGTGCGAAGATCTTGCTTGCCCATACTGCGGCGAGCCTATCGAAATTGAGTTCGTTTGTGATGGAGACTGCGATGGCGACTGTGACTGTTGCGAATAATCTTTAAAAAACAAAGGGGTGTAATTTCTTTACATCCCTTTTATTTTTAAGACC
>JAZSPE010000148.1:0-2949 GCA_045537265.1 Clostridia bacterium
ACTTTACATACTCCTTGCAAATCTTCAGGGGAACTTAGACCTTACAGATGAGCAGATTGAAACTCTTATTGAGTTGCTTTATGCAAACTGCCAAAACGGAACATTTGGCTATGAATGGGACGGAGTTTCCTATCCTGACTATGACACTGCAAGCACAGTAATAACTGCCCTTATCTCAATGAATAGTGAAAATGAAATGGCTCAGGAAATGATAGATGCGGTTAAAGAGAGCCTTAGAGAAAACATTGCAGAATCTGGCTCGTTCGGAAGTGCAAACACAGATGCTATGGTAATCATAAGCTGGATTGCTATGGGAGAAAACCCTGCTGACTTAAAGCATACAGAGAGCGGAAAAAGCGTAGTTGACGGACTTATGTCTTATGTTAACGAAACGAATGACGGCTTTACATTCTGGGGCGAAGAGAACTATCTTGCAACAGAACAGGCATTCAGAGCCTTGGTTACCATGTCCTTATTTAATGATGAAGCCTATAATATATATGATTTTTCTGAAAATGAAACTGTGCACGGCGGAGAAAAGCCAAAGCGTCCATCAGGTGGCGGCGGAGGCAGCAGACAAGAGGAACCAAAAGAAGAACAACCTCAGGAACAGCCGGAAAACACAGAAAATAAAGAACAGGAAGAACTAGTTGTTAAAGTAGAATTCTCCGATACAAAAGACCATTGGGGAAGCGAAGCTATTGACTATGTGGCAAATAAAGGTGTTATGAAAGGTGTTGCGGATAAGTCTTTTGCTCCTGATGCAAAGATTACCCGTGCTGAAGTTATTGTTATGCTCCACAGATTAGCAGGAGAAGAAATTATAGATAAAGATGCATTATTCACGGATGTCAGTGATGACAGCTGGTTTAAGAATGCTGTTATCTGGGCAAGCGAAGCAGGAATTGTGAAGGGTAACGGAGATGGAGCTTTTGGTGCCGAGGATGAAATAAACAGAGAGCAGTTCGTTGTATTCATAAACAGATTTGCAAATCCGTCAAAAGACGATGCCTCTATGGAAGAAATTAAGAATGCTTCTCCATGGGCGTATGGTGCTCTTTCCTGGGCAAAAACCAATGGAATTATAGTTGGTCGGGATAATGGAGACCTTGCTCCTAAGGCTAATATAACAAGGGCGGAAGCAGCTACAATATTTATGAGATTTTTAGAACTGGCAGGAAAATAAAATGAAAAAAATCAGTAAATATTTTGCCCTTGTAATTTCCTTCCTTCTCATTACGGCTCTTTTTGGTTGCACCAAAGAAAAAACGGAGCTAAAAAAGCCTGATGCGGTGCAGGAAGAAATTGAAATTTCGCATAAAGAAGAAACAGTCGAGCAAGAAAAAGAGAAGAAGAAAGAAAAAATCCAGACAGATGAAGAAAAGCTTGTCTGTGATTTACTTGTAGATTACAGCGATATTTTTGAGGATATTTCCTCTCTTAAAAAAGAAAAGCAGGAAAAGCTCAAAGAGGGCGGTATTATCCTTTCTTTAAATAATGCAGAATTCACCGAGGGGGAAAGTGTTTTTGATGTGTTAAAGCGTGAGCTTGATAAGGCGGAGGTAAGCCTTAAATATTCCAAAATGTCCATAGGTAACAATGTATATATAGAGGGCATTGATGATATCTGCGAGTTTGATTGCGGAAAAAGCTCAGGCTGGCTTTATAGGGTTAACGACGAACATCCAATGCTTTCCAGCTCACAGTATAAGCTTAAAACAGGGGATAAAATTCATTTTATCTATAAAAGAAAAGCATATTAATAAAAAGGGGAGAAAACTCCCCTTTTTGTTTTTAATTTTCAAAAAAGTACTTTACAAAGTAAAAAAAGTATGATAGAATATATTTTGTTATGGGGGTATAGCTCAGTTGGGAGAGCACCTGCCTTGCAAGCAGGGGGTCAAGAGTTCGACTCTCTTTATCTCCACCAAAAATCCGTACACGAATGTGTACGGATTTTTTACTTATTGTCTATTTCCTAAAAATCAAAAAGCACTTGCAAAAGGCAAGTGCTTTTTTGTTACAATATTTTATTTATTGCGTCTATATAATCTGTAAAGGTGGTTGAGAAAACATAGTTTACTATGAGCATTTCGTCAATGTCATATGCAGCTTTCAAAAGGTCAATCTTTCCGTAATAGCTTCTCGGGTCAATAACTAAAATTTCCTCATAGTTCTCCGTAAGAAGCGGAAGAAGAGCATTTGCGTAAGAATCCTTTATAACAAGCAAGGTTTTCCCGTTCTTGTTGTTTGTCTCAATTCTTGCAAAGGCGTGGTCCCCGCCCATAAAGATACTGTATAAAGCAGGAGCAGAGGGGTCAGGGATTGAATAAATCTTTGGCTGATATGAAACGATATTTCCCTCGGCGTCAGGGCCTTTTGCTTGTATGGTATAGTTTTCTTTTCCCATAAAATATTCAATATCGTCAGCATATTTACTGAAAGAAGGCTCGTTTGCCTGATTATATAAATACCCTAAAAAGCCGCTGAGCTTTTCGTGTTTTAAGTCTTCAAGAGGAGTTGCTTTATCTCCTTTTGTTTCCATTAAATCCTCATAGGCGAGATATGCGCCTCGCTGAGTCCAATGGTGGTCGGTTTTAAAGTAGATATAGTCCCCTTTGTTTGCCTTTAAGCTGTCGTAAATATTGACGGTTTTAAAGCCGTTAAGACCGCCGTAGATATTTTCGATAGTCTCTTTCTGACTGTCGGCATAGTGTTTGTATTCGCTCTCGTCAAATTCAAGCTGAGTTGGGGCAAGCATTATATATTTTTCGCAGTCAAGCTCATCAGAAAGCTTATTGAGTGCGGAAATATATTCTCTCTCGGCGTCTTTATTTGCCTTAAAGACTTCCATTATTTTGCCGTTACTCAAAACCAGCTTTCCGCCACTTGCTAAGGTAACAACCTTTTCGGATTCCTCTAAGTCGGATCGTAGCCATGTCGTTCTGT
>JAZSPE010000081.1:0-5010 GCA_045537265.1 Clostridia bacterium
AAGAGTATGGAGGGTATATTTATAATGGTAGCAAAGCTGCCAAAGAGTATAAAGGCAGTTACAGTTCCTTTTGAAGATAATAGATTTTATATAATTTTAAATAGTATTTATAGTGTTAAGGATAGAGAAAAAATATTGCAAGAAGAAAAAATGAGGATAAACAATATAAGGAAAAAAGGATAGGTTAGCCATAAAATATTATTCTTCCGCACTTTGGCGATTAAAAAGAGTGGGTGCTGTTTGTAGCAAAATAATTATAGCAGGCATTTTGCCTGCTATTTTTTAGTGTCCTTTTTATTTCCCACCTTTAATGGTAAAATTAGGTTGTAAAGGAGGAAATGAAATGGAAAAAGGCTTTTACATCATGATTTGCAATTTAGGGAAGTATTATGGCTCCTCGCCTTTTCAGGTTGAGGAAATCGTAAAGCTTTCCAAAACCTCTGGCAATGGAGGAGACCCGTTTGAAATAAGAGTAACTCTTCCTCTGCTTGGAACAATCGGCAAGGTGGCAACCGGTAAAGAAAAAACTGTCAAAGGAACGACGGACGCGAAGCATATTTATAAAAAGATAGGAAACTTTGCCTATGCCCAGATTGTTTTCGTAACAGAGGAGGCGGTTATCGCCAAGGTTTTAAGTCCGAAAGAGGTAAAAAGAACCCCATATGTTAAAGCGTATCAGAAACGGGATATTGCCGGATAAAGCTATATAATGTTTATTTTTGAGCCCTTTATAAGAGGGTAGACCGAAAGGTGCTTTGCTTTTAAATCTTTATCCACCATAGAGACGCCGTTTATAAAGCTGTTGTCATAAGTTTTATAATAATAAATCCCCTTTTCTGCATCGCAACAGGAAGAATAAAGGGTGATTTCTAATTTGTTGTTTTCTGTAACAACGCTCCCACGAACCTGAGCAACCGATTCTAAAATATGAAAGAATTGACTTAATTCGCTAAACTCTGTATCTTCTGATGCAGAGTTTTCTTTTAAGAATGAGGCTTTAACGAATCGTGAGGGGGAGGAAAAATCCCCAGGAAGGCCAAGGGCTCCCATTCCGCGGCTGAAAACTTCAAGAGGAAGAGAAGGGGAAAAGGTGTTATGAGGCTCCTTTGAGGAAAGCCCCATAAAATTTGAAAGGTTATAAAGCTGAATGTCAAAGGGCGGATTATTTGTAAGAACGCCCATAGGATTGTCATAAATTTTCATTCCGTCTTTGGTGGATTCAATGGTTAAAGAGGCCTCTTTGTCTGAGAGAATCCAATGCAGAGGAGAAAGAGGCAAATCCTTTGAAAATGGGATATCCAGAAGATTTATATTTTTGATGCGTGCCTTTGCCTCGCTAACAGAGGAAAAGTTTCCAAGAATATATGGAATAAATTCAAAGGGCGTTATGTTGATTTTTTCAGGATTTTTTGGGAAATATTCTGCGCTCTTTGGGAATAAAAGCCCTGCCATAAAAAGTCCCTTTTCGTTTATGGCATCGAAAAACAGAGGATAGTCATCGGAAACTATTGCCATTCCGATTATGGCGTGATGACTTGCGAGAATGGGTTGTTCCTTAAATGTAAGGGGAAAATTCCGCGGACAAAGGGTGATTCCCTCTCCGTAAGAAATGTCATAATCAAGATTTCTCCCGAAATATCTGTTTTTATAAGAAATAGCAGTACACATAAAAATCCTCCTTTTTGTTTTATTATTTCCACCAAAAAGGAGAATATAATAAAAAGCCAAAGCGTTATGCCTTGGCTTTCTTTTGTGGTACCCCCTGCGGGAATCGAACCCACAACTAGCCCTTAGGAGGGGCTTGTTAGATCCATTTAACTAAGGAGGCAAATCTTCAATTTTACCCTAATATAATACCTTAAATGAGATATATTGTCAAGGGATTTCGCATAAATATAAAAGAGACATTACAATATATAGGAGGAGATAAAATGGCGGATACGGATAGAGGATATTTGCTGGTTCAGGTGTCTTCTGCGGGGAAAGGACTACCAATAGAAGGTGCCCATATAACAGTAAGCAAAACGGAAGAGAACGAGAGAGAAACAGTGGAAAGAGTTTTATTAACTGACCGAAACGGCCAGACAGAAACGCTGACCCTTCCTGCTCCGAGCAGGGAAAACTCCCAAACCCCATCAGGAACGGATAACTATTCAACCTATAAAATACAAACCGAAAAAGAGGGCTATTACCCCGTTGAAAACTTAGAGGTCCCAATCTTTGGCGGAAAGACAACAATTCAGCCGGTGGCGCTTATTCCACTTCCTTTGGGATATACAGCGAGTCCCATAATTATTGACGATAAAGAACCACAGGATTTATAAAGGAGGAGAAATATGAACGGAACACCGGTTATACCTGAAACCATAACAGTTCATTTGGGCCCGCCGTCAGCGTCGGCGGAAAATGTTACTGTTCCATTTGCGGATTATATAAAAAATGTGGCATCCAGCGAAATATATCCCACATGGCCTGAAAGCGCCATAAGGGCAAACATATACGCCCAGATTTCCTATGCCTTAAACCGAGTTTATACGGAATGGTATCCCTCTCGGGGATATGACTTTGATATAACAAACTCAACAGCCTATGACCAATCCTTCGTAAAAGGCAGAAACATATTTGAAAACATAAACGAAATTGTCAACGAAATATTTAATGATTATATAAGACGGCAAGGTTTTGTTGAGCCTCTCTTTGCAACCTATTGCGACGGAGTAGAAGTGCAATGCGACGGCCTCTCTCAATGGGGAAGCGTAACCCTTGCCAATGAGGGCCTTGTTCCTTATGATATATTGAGGCGTTATTATGGGGATGACATAAATATTGTTTTTGATGCCCCTGTCGCAAATGTGGAAAGCTCATATCCAGGAACGCCTTTAAGACTTGGCTCATCAGGGGATGATGTACGGCGTATTCAAACCCAGCTTAACAGAATTTCAACCAACTATCCTCTTATCCCGAAAATCCCCAACATAACGGGAGTTTTCGGAGTGGAAACGGAAAACGCAGTAAGAAAATTTCAGGAAACCTTTAATATGACGGTAGACGGAATAGTGGGTAAAGGAACCTGGTATCAGCTTCAAGAAATTTTTGTCGCAGTTAAAAAGCTGGCGTCGGTGGATTCTGAGGGTCAGTCTATTGCGGACATATCAAAACAGTATAAAGGTGCTTTAAGAGAGGGGGACAGAGGGGACAGCGTCCTCGCCGTCCAGTATTATCTGCTTCTGATTTCCGTTTATAATAACGCCATTCCTGAGGTGGCGTTAGACGGTATTTTCGGCCCTGCTACAAGGGCGTCTGTTGAGGCATTTCAAAGATATTACGGCCTCCCTGTAACAGGAGAGGTAAACGAAGAAACATGGGATTTTTTGTCAAATGTATACTTGGGTATCGTGCAGGATATCCCTGTTGAATCCATTGGGAATAATACTGTGCCATATCCGGGCACTTCTTTAAGATTAGGCTCATCGGGAGAGAATGTAAGAATTATTCAAGATTATCTTTCAAAGCTCAGCGAGGTTTATACTGAAATTCCTGAAATTTCGGTAACAGGCACCTTTGACGAGGCAACTCAAAATGCCGTTATCGCTTTTCAGAATCTTTTCGGATTGGAACCCACAGGAATTATTGGTCCTGCAACCTGGAACGAGATAGCGGAGGAATATAACGATATAGTAAAGGGCGAAATAAGAAACGAAGGCCAACACTCAGGAAATGTAATAGGTCAGGGGGCATAATATGGCAAGTCGCGAAGAGATTTATGAACTTCAATTATATTTAAGGGTTATCCAGCTTGCAAGAGGATTAAGACCGCTTGTTAATCCGGACGGAATTTACGGAGCGGAGACAAGAGAAGCGGTAAGAAGTTTTCAAACCGCAAATAATCTTCCTGCAACAGGCGAGGTGGACACTCCCACTTGGGACAGAATTTATGCAGAATATCTGATTGCCCAGGAGATACTGGGAATTCCGGAGGAGATAAGGGCTTTCCCTATTGGCATAAGGGAGCTTAAAAAAGGAGATAGAATGGACGAAATATATGTTCTTCAATTTCTGCTCAGGAAAAATGACAGACGACTTAATAAGATAGGCAGAGTGGAATTTAGCGGAATATTCGACGATGAAACGGAGCAGTCTGTTATGGAGTTCCAGCGGATTTTAGGCGAAGAGCAAACAGGAATTGTTGATAAAATGTTATGGAATAAAATGGCAAGATATCATAATGTTAAATATTTAAACGAATAAAAAAAGGCGGATTATTCCGCCTTTTTTATATTATAGAATGAATTTCTTCCGTTGTATTCCGCAGATAGAAATAAGTCTTCTTCAATTCTTAAAAGTTCGTTATATTTTGCCACTCTGTCTGTTCTCGACGGCGCCCCTGTTTTTATTTGCCCTGAATTTACGGCAACAGATAAAGAGGCAATAGTTGTGTCCTCGGTCTCTCCGCTTCGGTGAGAAATGACGGCGGTATATCCACTGCTCTGTGCCATTTTAATTGCATCAAGAGTCTCCGTAAGAGTCCCGATTTGATTAACCTTAATTAAAATAGAGTTTGCAACACCTTTTGAAATTCCCTTTTTAAGACGGTTGGTGTTGGTAACAAAAAGGTCATCCCCGACAAGCTGCACCTTGTCGCCAATGCGATTGGTAAGCATCTCCCAGCCCTCCCAATCCTCTTCGGCCATGCCATCCTCTATTGAGACGATAGGGTATTTATCTGCCCAGCTTTGCCAGAAG
Organism: Clostridia bacterium; assembly: GCA_045537265.1. GTDB lineage: Bacteria > Bacillota > Clostridia > Monoglobales > Monoglobaceae > SIG454. The sequence continues at coordinate 4,744 of JAZSPE010000081.1, forward strand.
CTGACCATCTCCTCCCGTGTGTAAACCTTTCCCGTCTTCCAGAAGGAATACATTCCGTCATTGCCCTCTTTCTTTGCCATTTCAAACATCTCTGTTGAGGCAGGGTCTAAGGCTATCATAAAATCGGCATAGGGTTTAAACCCAGCTTTCTCAATTGCTTCTAAAATAAGCTTTACTGCATCCTCGTCATTTTCAAGGTTGGGGGCAAACCCACCCTCATCCCCGACGGCAGTAGAAAAACCCTTGTCTTTTAAAATCTTCTTTAAA
>JAZSPE010000079.1:0-2715 GCA_045537265.1 Clostridia bacterium
TATTCATTCTTACAGAGATTTACCTAAGAAATATAATCAATGGTGTAATGTTGTGAGATGGGAAAAGACAACAAGACCTTTCCTTCGTACAGCTGAATTTTTATGGCAGGAAGGCCATACTGCTCACGCAACAGCCCAGGAGGCCGAGGAAGAAACAATTAAAATGCTTAATGTTTATGCAGACTTTATGGAAGACTTCTTGGCAATCCCTGTTGTTAAGGGAAGAAAAACTGACAAAGAGAAGTTTGCAGGTGCAGAAGCTACATATACAATCGAAAGTCTTATGCACGACGGAAAAGCTCTCCAATCAGGCACAAGCCATAACTTTGGCGACGGATTTGCGAAGGCTTTTGGTATCCAATATACTAATAAAAACAATGAGCTTCAATATGTTCATCAGACATCCTGGGGAACAACAACCCGTCTTATAGGCGCTATTATTATGGTGCACGGCGACAATGCAGGACTTAAACTCCCTCCGAGAGTTGCTCCAATTCAGGTTGCTATCGTACCTGTTGCGATGCATAAAGAGGGCGTTTTGGAAAAAGCTAACGAGCTTAAAGAAAAACTTTCAAAGAGCTTCAGAGTTAAGCTTGATGACAGCGACAAATCTCCTGGTTGGAAGTTCAGTGAATACGAAATGCTTGGTGTTCCGGTAAGACTTGAAATCGGACCTAAGGATATTGAAAATAATCAGGCGGTTTTGGTAAGCCGCACGACAAGAGAAAAGGAATTTGTTTCTCTTGATAATCTTGAACAGGAAGTTGCACTTCTTCTTGAAGAAATTCATAATCAAATGTTTGAAGCAGCACTCAAAAACAGAGAAGAAAAGACAAGCGTTGCAAAAACATATGACGAATTCAAGAGCCAAGTTGCCGAAAAAGGCGGTTTTGTTAAGGCAATGTGGTGTGGAGATGTTGCTTGTGAAGAAAAGATAAAAGAGGATACAACGGCAACATCCCGTTGTATGCCATTTGAGCAGGAGGAAATTTCCGATAAATGCGTTTGCTGTGGTAAAAAAGCAAAAGCAATGGTTTATTGGGGAAAGGCATATTAAAATAACTGAAAGGGCGTATTGATTTTGGACAAATTTTATAATACACTTCTTAATCAGTTTTCTTTCATTCAGATTACTGATATATTAGATATTTTAATTATAGCTTATGTAATATATAAATGTCTTAAATTCATCAGAGATACTAAGACAATTCAGCTTCTTAAAGGAATAATTATTCTTGTTGCAATAATGCAGCTTAGTTATTTCGCTGATTTACATGCGGTTTATTATGTTCTTGAAAACGCTATGCAGCTTGGTCTTATCGCAATTCTTATTGTTTTCCAGCCGGAATTAAGACGCGGACTTGAACACCTCGGAAGACGAGGAATGGGCAGAATGTTTGCATTTGCTGGCGAATATGAAGACAAAACAAAAAAGGCAATCAAAGCTGTTGTTGAGGCGTGTCAAAACATGTCTAAGAGCAGAATAGGAGCCCTTATAGTTTTCGAAAGGGAAGAAAAACTGGGGGATATTATTAATACAGGTATTGACATTAACGCTGACATAAGCTCTGAGCTTATAGTTAATGTGTTTATCCCTAAAACCCCTCTCCATGACGGCGCGATGATAATAAGAGATAATAAGATTGCTTCTGCAACTTGTTTCCTTCCGCTGACACAAAATCAGCGTTTAAGCCGTGAACTTGGAACAAGACACAGAGCCGGAATCGGTCTTTCAGAAGAAGCGGATGCTGTTGTTATCATAGTATCTGAGGAAACAGGAAGAATTTCTATTGCTGTAGGGGGCGATATTAAAATGAATTTAACCCCTGAACAGCTTGAAAAGAGATTATTTGATTTACTTGATGTAAACAAAGAAGAGAAGCCTGGAAAGCGAAATAAGTTCCTTAGAAAGGAGCGTAACTAATCTATGAAAAAGTTTTTTGAAAAAGATTCAGTTTTAAAAATTGCTTCATGCTTGATTGCGCTTTTAATATGGCTCTATGTTGTTTATATCGAGGACCCGGAAATCACAAGAAAAATTGATGATATTCCTGTATCTTACAAGGTGACAGAGCTCCCTGGTTCGCTTGCTATGGTTGATTATGATATTAAAACCGTTGATATCAAGATAAAAGGTGAACGCTCTGAGCTTATCGCCTTTGACAGGGATGATATTTCTGCATTTCTTGATTTATCAGTTGTTTCCGAATCAGGCAAATACGACAATATAAAAATCGATGTTTCAACTTCAAACAAAAATATTGAAATCGTTGAGCGCTCTGATAAAAAATCTCAGGTGCAGATTGATACCGTCGTTTCATCATTTGTTGATGTTTCCGCAGAAATTAGTAAGGATGCGCCAAAGGGGTATTCCGTATCCGAAAAACCGATTTTATTTCTTGACAGCGTAAGAGTAAGCGGTGCTAAAACTTATGTTGATATGGTAGAAAGCGCTTATATCGCAATTAACTGCGAAGAGCTAACTGAAAGTAAAACAATTTCTTCTAAGGTTATCCTCGTAGATAAGGATGGAAAAGATATTGTTGATGGTCATATAGCATATAAGAATCTTACCATAAGCGACGAAGAAATCTCTGCTTATGTTACTATAAGCAAGACTGCAAAATAAAGTTAACAATGATTAAATGAGGCGAAATTACGCCTCATTTGGTTTATAGGAGAGTTTATGAGGGTAATACTTAACAATATAAAAGT
>JAZSPE010000106.1:0-2967 GCA_045537265.1 Clostridia bacterium
CTTGTTGTTTACATAGCGAAAAAGTTTGAAAACACAGGTGTTGGGGTTGAGGACTTGGTTTCCATAGGGACAATAGGACTTATAAAAGCCATAAACACTTTTAAAGCTGATAAGAAAATAAAGCTTGCCACTTATGCCTCACGGTGCATTGAAAACGAAATTCTTATGTATCTTCGAAAAAACAGCTCCCTTAAAGTGAATGTTTCAATAGATGAACCACTCAATGTTGACTGGGACGGAAACGAGCTTCTCCTTTCGGATATTTTAGGGACGGAGGAGGATATAACTCAAAGAGAAATCGAGAAAAAGGTAGACAAAGAGCTTCTCCATATCGCCATGGATAAACTGCCCAAAAGAGAGAAGGTCATAATGGAGCTTCGGTTTGGCTTTGGGGGTGACGGACGGGAGAAAACCCAAAAGCAGGTTGCGGATATGCTTGGGATTTCTCAGTCCTATATTTCCCGTCTTGAAAAGCGGATAATAAAGAGACTGAAAAGGGACATTGACAAAATGATGAATGGGTAAAGTTTACAGCAAAATAGCTCAAATTTTGTTGACAAACTCGCGGTTTTATGGTAGAATTGTCATAAGAATGGAACATTATGATTTTTAGGAGAAAAGACATGAACGAGTTTGAAAAAATTGATGTAAAACAGATACTGAAAATGCTATGGGGGAATATTACGATTATTATTGCAAGCATGCTTGTTTTTGCAGTAATATTTTTTGCGTATAACGAATTAACGGTAGTTCCTAAATACCGTTCTTCGGTGTCTTTATATTTAAATAATAATGACGACAGTATGAAGTCTGAGGATAAAGTTTTGGGTACGGATATTTCTGCGTCTCAGTTGCTTATTCCAAGCTGCGTTGAAATCGTTAGGAGTAATCGTATGCTCAACGAGGTTTCCAAAGAAATCTCCAAGAGCGATAAGCTTACATATACTCCAAACCAGATAGGCGGTATGGTCAGCGTAAGCAGCACAGAAGGAACAGAAATTTTCAGGATAAGCATAACAGGAACAAACCCTGAACATTGCAAGGTAATTGCCAATGCTTTTGCAAAGGTTGCTCCTGATGTTATAACAAAGATAATCGGCGCAACATCCGTAAGCGTAATTGACTATGCGATGGCTAATAAAAATCCTATAAATCAGAATAAGACCAGAAATATTGTAATGGGATTGATAGTAGGATTTGCTCTTGCCTGTGCATTTATCCTCATTCGTGAGCTTTTAGATGCCAGAATCAAAAATGAGTCAGACCTTGAGAAGATGTTTGAATATCCGATACTTGGGGTCATTCCTAAAATAGGTGAGAAAAACAGCGGGCAGGAAAGCTATTATTACAGAAACAGCTATTACCGTAAAGGAAAGGGAGGAGCTTATTATGGCGGCGTCAAAAAAACAAAAAGCAAATAAGCCTTATAAAAAAACACCAAAGATTGTAAAGACAAAAGAGGAAATGATTCGCGAAAAGCTCTTGAATGATGATTTTGATTTCTATACAAAAGAAGCATATAAAACATTAAGAACGAAGGTAACATTCTCTCTTCCTTATGATGGATGCAAAAAGCTTTTGGTAACAAGCTCTCTCGCTTCTGAAGGTAAGAGCACGAACTGTATGAACCTAAGCATCGCATTTGCACAGACGGGGGCTAAAATCTGCGTTATAGACTGTGATCTTAGAAGACCTAATGTTCATAGACTTTTTGGGGTGAATTCTGTTCCGGGTCTTAGCAATGTTCTGGTTGGGATGAACAGTATTGATGAGGCGATAAGACATTCTAAATACGAAAATCTTGATTATATCTGTTCGGGAGATACCCCTCCGAATCCGGCTGAGCTTTTAGGTTCTGAAAAATTCGCAAGCGTTATAGAAGAACTTGAAAAAAGATACGACTATATAATCTGCGATACTTGCCCTGTGAATATTGTTACGGACACGGCGATTATTGCAAAGGTTATTCCGCAGGTCGTGGTTGTTACCTTGCAGAATTCAACAGAAAGAGATGCTTTAAGAGAAGCGGTTAAACAGCTTGAATTTGCGGGAGCTAAAATAATCGGCTTTATTTTAAATGGTGTTGAGTTTGACTATAAAGGCGGTTATAAATATAGATACGGCAGGAAATATTACAAAGCAGGCGGAAGATACGGGGCAAATCATAGTTACGGCAAAAGCTCATACTATAAGACAAATAAAACGGACTACGAAGACTAGTGATACAGGAAAGCGGAATTTAAAAAGTTAGGCACGGGGATAACCCACTAACTCAAAATGGCGGTGAAGCTTTATGGTTGATTTTCATACGCATATTCTTCCAGGGATAGATGATGGAAGTGCTAGCACCACGGTTTCGATTGAAATGCTTAAACAACTTAAAAACCAAGGGGTAGACCGGGTTGTTGCAACTCCTCATTTTTATATGTCAAGCGGCAGTGTGGAAAAATTTCTGGAAAGCAGAAATAAAGTAGCGATAGAGGTTATAGAGGCGGCGAGAAAAGAAGCGGAGCCTCTCCCTAAAATTGCCCTTGGCGCAGAGGTTCTTATGTATCCCGGAATAGGCGGGATGGAAGACCTCCTGAAACTTTGCATTGAAGGGACACGGTATATGCTCCTTGAAATGCCTTTTGTAGAGTGGTCGAATATCACTTATACCACCGTGGACAAAATATGTGCCATGGGGATTACGCCTATTATCGCTCATTTTGAAAGATATATAAATATGCAGGAGGATAGGGGGTTCCTTTATGAACTTATCGATATGGGGTGCCTTATCCAGACCAATGCAGAGTATGTAAATTCAGTAAAGACATCAAGAAAGGCCTTAAAGCATATAAGCGAAGGGCATGTTCATATTATAGGTTCGGATTGCCATAATATGACCGACAGAAAACCCAATATTGGCAAGGCTTATGAAAAAATCGAGAAAAAGCTTGGAAGAGGCGAGATCCGTAATTTAAGAAA
>JAZSPE010000002.1:0-6936 GCA_045537265.1 Clostridia bacterium
CGCTTGGCCTCCGACTTCTGATTTCTGACGAAGAAATATCAACATTCTCCATGAAAACTTTATGAATTACTGCACCATATTTTTCTTGCAGAAACTCTATGTAGTCATCAACGACTTGTTCCTTATAACCCTTTCGGCCAAGAGCAATAATTTCTGCATTTTCAAAAATGATCTGAGGGGTCTTCCACTCGTCCATATAGCAAAGAGAATCTGCACCCACTATGAAATAAAGCTGCGTGTCCGGATTACTCTCTTTAAGCTTTACTAGGGTTTTTGCCGTATAGCTTTTCCTTTCACTTTGAATTTCCATATCGGAAACCGAAAATCCATTTTCATTCTCAATAAGAAATTTTGTCATATCAAGTCTGAACTTTGCATCCCATATGCTGCTTTGTTCTTTATGCGGAGGATTTCCGCAAGGAATAAACACCACTTCATCAAGATTAAGTGACTTTAAGCTTGTTTTAGCCATCGCAAGATGCCCTATATGAGGAGGCGAAAATGTTCCGCCTAAAATCCCAACTCTTTTGATAAAATCACCTTCTAATAAAGTATAATTCCCTCAACATCTTTCTTGATAAGACGCGTTTCTTTAAGCTCAACAGTTTCATATAAATCAAATCTGTTGTTTATGGAATCCTTGTTCTTAATAACAAGGAACTCTTCGTTGTCTTTCTGAGCAAAGCCAAAGACATCGGTAAGTAGCTTATGTTCTCCCATATCCTCGTCAATCAGATAAAGATTTCCGCCTGTGCTTGAACTGAAATCATATACGCAAACGATATTGTTGTCAAACACTCTTAAAAGACGCGGATTAATCTCTTTGTTAATCTCATCTTCTATGCCGTTATAGATGTAAAGCTGTGCGTTTTTGTTACGACTGCTGTAATTTTTATTATAAACAATTTTGCCATTATTTAAAACATAGCAGTCATAGACATCATCAGAAATTTTTTCCGGAACACTAACCTTATCCTTTTTGTATTCGCAATAATATAAGCTTCCGCCAAACTTCTCTTCGTTGAAGTTAGCAATGTAGGCTATCGTCTTAAAATCCTCCGTAACAGCAACCTGATTTTTCTTGGTATATTTCACGCCGTCCGCAACTTTTAATTCTGTTTCGCCCTCTGACCAGATATAATAATCTCCTACGCTGTTTTCAAAGAGTTTAGAGTAAAATACCTGTTTGCCTTTTTCAGAAACTCTTATGATTTCATTCATATTGGAAACAATCTTTTCAGCAGTCTGCTTTTTCACATTTATCCGATATAAATTATATCTATCGCCATTCTTATCTCCGCATGCAAATAAATATTTCTCGTTCTCAGACAAAACAGGGGTGCTGCCGCAACCAGTTGCTATGCAGGTTTTGTTTCCTTCGTGATTAAGGTACAAATCATAGGTTTCGCTGTCATCGTCAAAATTTTTGGAATAAACATAGGTTTTTCCGTTATTCAAGGTCATATAAAGAGCGTGAACCTCTGTATCAACCTTTTTCTCGGAGAAATCCCCGATACTTGCAACATAAGCATCTCCGTAGAAAGTTTTATAGTTATAGTTTTTAATGTATAAAACCTTCCCAAAGTCATCGGAGAATATTACCTTATCCTTATCAACTTTGTCGGCAACCTTAACTGCTTTTTTGCCTTTGTTGGAATACCAGAGCTCCCCTCTGTTGCCCTTTATATTTCCGTTTTTTATAAACAAAATATGCTCGCCGTCATCAGATACTAAAAAGCCTCCGCTGACATTTTCGGCTACTGTTTTGATTTTTTTAACTTTATCTTTTACGATAACTTTAAGGGTGCCCTGCTTCTTTTTAGCATCATATTTATCTAAGAAACAGGTAACCTTTCCGTCCTCTGAGCGATTTACAATTCCCTCGGCGTCAAGAGAAATTTCGTCACTTTCCTCAGAAGCTATTATCTCATCTGTAAGGGTTACAGTATTTTCGTCAAAATATAATTCCATTACATTGTCCGAATGGAAAACCGTGGTATATTCAGTTTTGTCAGAGAAAAGTCCAACAAAGAGAGACACAATACCAACAATAACAGCAATAAGAACCGCTAAAAGTCCAAGAAGAATTCCGTAACCAATAATTCTTTGTCTGCGTCGTCTTCTTATCCTTTCGCGTCTTTTTTCAAGAGACATAGACTCCCTTGAAGTATTTTTAATCAGGTCAACTTGATTTACTGAGTCGATTTTATAAGTCATATCCGAGGAAGCACCCTTTGTATCGGAGAAAATTTCCTTACAGAAAGGACATTTTGGGGTCCCGTCAATCAAATGCGCTCCACAACCGCTGCATACCACTTTAATACACCTCCCATAAAATCTATCGCCACCATCAAATGTCAAATATATAATATATAATTATAACATATATAATTCTCAAAAATCAATAAAATTAGATAAAATCATCACATTTTTTCCAATTTTTTTACGAATTCTCTTTCCTTTTCGGAAAGCTTTGCGCCTCGTAACATTCCTTTTCGTTTCTTAAAGGTGTTTTCTATGCTTTTTTCCCGTTTCCATTTTTCGATAAGCTTATGGTTTCCGCTTTGCAAAACCTCAGGAACTTCCTTTCCGTTCCAGACAGCAGGTCTTGTATACTGCGGATACTCCAAAAGTCCGTCAAAATGGGATTCTTCCGAGAAACAGCCATCGCTTGAAAGCACCCCCGGAATAAGTCTTGCCGTTGCATCAACTACCGCCATAGCGGCAATTTCTCCGCCTGTTAAAACATAATCTCCAACGGAAATTTCAGCATCGACAATCTCATCTAAAATTCTTTGGTCAACACCCTCATAATGTCCGCAGAGAATAACAATATGCTCCTTTTTAGAAAGCTTTTTTGCAGCCCCTTGCCTGAAAGTCTTTCCTTGTGGAGACATATAAATCGTATAAGGCTTATAATCTAAGCCATCACATATAGAATTATAAGCATCATAAATAGGCTGGGCCTGCATAACCATTCCAAGTCCGCCTCCGTAAGGGTAATCATCAACCCTGTTATGCTTGTTGTTTGCAAAATCACGAATATTTATATAATTAAGCTCGAGTATTCCACTTTTTTTCGCCCTGCCGATTATACTGAGATCTAAAACTCCCTCAAACATCTCAGGAAAAAGTGTTAAAATATCCACTCTCATTAGTCTATCAATCCTTTTAACGGCTTAATAATAACATATTTTTCTTCCGTATTGACTTCCATAATGACCTCATCAATAACAGGAATCAAAATCTGCTTATTATTATCATTTCGGACGGAATAAACATCGTTGCTGCCTGTCTTGATAACATCATCAATCTTGCCTAAAAACTCCCCCTCAACAGTTTTTACACTGCATCCTAAAAGGTCGCATATATAATACACGCCCTCGGGAAGGTCTCCAAGCATTTCGCGTTCAACCAAAATAACCTTGTTTCTGTATTTTTCCGCTTCTTCAATGGTATTAATTCCATCAAGCTTTAAAAACACGAAATTCTTATGATATTTAACAGTTTCTATGTCAAATTCCTTGCCGTCAATTATAACATAGTCAAGTTCCTCATACAAAGAGGCATCGTCGCACCAGGGAATAACTTTAACTTCCCCTTTGAGACCTCTCGTATTGACTATTTGTCCGATTTCAAGTAAATCTTTCATATTATCCCCTTAAATTCAATTAAGAGGTTGCAAAAATACAACCTCTTAACAACGGTTTAAACTATTTCAACGGTAACCTTTTTGTTTTCATGGCTTGCAGCAGCCTTAACAACTGTGCGGATTGCTTTCGCAATTCTTCCCTGCTTGCCAATAACTTTACCCATGTCTTCATCAGCAACATGGAGCTCTAAAACAACAGCGGTATCATTAACGGTTTCTTTAACCAAAACCGCATCAGGATTAGAAACCATTGACTTTGCAATAAACTCTAAAAGTTCTTTCATAATGCAATTCTCCGTTTCAAACCAAAATTAAATAATGCCCTTGTTCTTTAAAAGGCGCTTAACAGTGTCAGTTGGCTGAGCACCGTTTGCAATCCATTTCTTAACTAACTCTGTGTCAACTTCAACTGTTGCAGGTTCTGTTAAAGGATTGTAAGTTCCGAGCTGTTCAATGAATCTACCGTCTCTTGGGTATCTTGAATCTGCTACAACTACACGATAAAAAGGAGACTTTTTCGCTCCCATTCTTCTTAAACGAATTTTTACTGCCATAAGTAAAACCTCCAAATAAATATATAAATTTTAATAATTTTTCATAAGTTACATTGGGAATCTCATTTTCCCGAATCTGGCAAGCTGTTTATTTGCCTTTCCCCCAGCAAACTGTTTCATCATCTTTTGCATTTGTTCAAATTGCTTTAAAAGCGAATTGACTTCATTCATCGAAGTTCCGCTTCCCTTGGCAATTCTCTCTTTGCGTTTCGGGGAAATTTTAACCCTGTTTTCTCTTTCCGAAGGTGTCATTGACTGAATAATCGCTTCGATATGCTTAAAGCGTTTATCGTCAAAATCAACGCCCTCTAACGCCTTTGCGTTAACACCGGGTATCATTTTAACTATCTGACTGAGAGGTCCCATATTTTTCATTTGACTCATCTGGTCTAAAAAGTCAGAATAAGTAAATGTCTGTGTTCTCATTTTCTTTTCAAGCTCAATAGCTTTCTTTTCATCAAAGGCCTGTTCGGCTTTTTCAATAAGCCCTAAAACATCTCCCATCCCTAAAATTCGGGATGCCATTCTGTCCGGATGGAAAACTTCAAGGTCAGTAAGCTTTTCGCCCATACCGCAGAATTTAATCGGCTTGTTTGTAACGGCTCTTACAGAAATTGCAGCACCGCCTCTTGTGTCGCCGTCAAGCTTTGTCAAAACAACGCCGTCAATTTCAAGCTCATTATTAAAGGCTTCGGCAACATTAACCGCATCCTGACCCGTCATAGCGTCAACAACAAGCAAGATTTCGTCAGGCTCAACCTTATACTTTATATTTTTAAGCTCATCCATTAAAACTTCGTCAATATGAAGTCTTCCAGCTGTATCTATAATCAAAATATCGTTTGAATGAAGCCTTGCATATTCAACCGCTTTTTGAGAAATATCAACAACATCTGTGCTTCCCTCTACCGTAAAAACAGGAATGTCAAGCTGACTTCCCACAACCTGCAATTGTTTAATCGCCGCAGGTCTGTATACATCGCAGGCACAAAGGAGAGGCCTTTTACCTTGCTTTTTAAGAAGACCACCAAGCTTTCCCGCCGTGGTTGTTTTACCGGCACCTTGAAGACCTGCCATCATAATAATCGTAGGAGATTTCGGGCCGATTTTTATTTTTTCTTCTTTTTCGCCCATTAAGCGAATAAGTTCTTCATTAACAATCTTAATAACTTGCTGAGCAGGGGTTAAAGATTCCATAACCTCCGCACCGGCAGCTCTTTCAGAAACAGATTTGATAAAGTTTTTAACTACGAGAAAGTTAACATCAGCCTCTAAGAGAGCAAGTTTAACTTCACGCATAGCATCTTTTAAGTCTTTTTCACTTACTTTACCTTTGCCACGAAGCTTTTTAAAAGTGCTTTGCAGTTTATCGGCAAGACTTTCAAATGCCATATGATCAAACCCTTTCTAAAAATTGTCGTTTATATCAATAACTGTGTCAATTATTTCGGCAAGTTTATTTTGGATATCTTCTGGAATGTCTGCATTTTCAGTTAAAACACTGACTTCTTTAAGCTTTTCCTTAATATTAAGAAACCTTTCGCAAAGGCCAAGTTTTTCTTCCAAATCATAAAGGACTGTTTCCGCTCTTTTAATATTATCCCGAACACCCTGCCTTGTTACTCCAACTATTTCAGATATTTCAGCGAGGGATAGATCTTCATTATAATAAAGGTTAGCCGCTTCCTTTTGTTTGTCGGTCAAAACATTTCCGTAAAAGCTTAACAACAAGGAAATCTCAACATTTTTTTCCATAACAAACTCCAAAAAAATCGTATAGCTGTAAAGGGAATAAGCTTTACACCTATACGATTGTACTACAAAACCTCTATTTTGTCAATAGATTTTTTAAATTTTTCCGATTATTGCTTATCGTAGCCGCCTTTAACCATAACCAAAACATCATTTTGCGCCATAATTCCTCTTCCGTCAGCAACAGGAACAATAAGCAAGTGATTAGATGGCATCTGAGTTCCGTTGGCTAAATCAACACCGGCCGTTGTATCTGCAAGACCGCCTTTCTGAGTCGCAATAATAGTCGCGCTTCCCATTCTTAAAATAAGCTCAGTTCCGTTTTCGCAAATTATCTTTTCCCCTGCAGAAAGAGAGATAACCTCAAAGCGCTCCGCTGTTACGCTAACTCCACCTGATACTTGCTTTTTAACCTCAGCTTTAACATAGTCTTCAAGCTCCGGCATAACCACAGAAGTTATGTAACTCTTAGTTATAAGCGGGTCATCCGCTGAGCCCGGGTTTGCAACAACGGGCACCGCCAATGCCAAAACGGCGCAAAGCCCTGCCACTATTCCTATTTTAATTCCTTTTGGTAATTTCATATTTTTCACCCTTTCGTATATTAAAGACCGAAACTTATTTCCAGCGCTTCATTCACTCGGTTCATAAGTTCGCCGTCTAAATGTCCGATTTTCTCCTTTAAGCGTTTTTTATCAATAGTCCTTATCTGCTCTGCTAAAACCACCGAATCTTTGGAAAGCCCGTATTCATTGGCGTCAAGCTCAATATGAGTGGGCATTTTCGCTTTATTTATCTGAGAAGTTATAGCTGTTGCAATAACAGTTGGACTATATTTATTTCCAATATCGTTCTGAATAATTAAAACAGGTCTTACTCCGCCTTGCTCTGACCCTACAACAGGGCTTAAATCTGCATAGTAAATATCTCCTCTTTTCACAATCACTTTTTATTCACACTCCGTCAGTTTTTCCTCAC
>JAZSPE010000119.1:0-14855 GCA_045537265.1 Clostridia bacterium
ATCAGGAGTTGTTAAACCTGGGAACTTGTCGGCATATTTCATCCAGTCGAAGTTTCCGCTGTCAACAATACATCCGCCAACGCCAACGCCGTGACCGTCCATATACTTTGTTGTAGAATGAGTAACAATATCTGCGCCCCATTCGAATGGTCTACACTTTATTGGTGTTGCAAAGGTGTTATCAACGATAAGCGGAACCCCGTGGGAATGAGCAAGGCGGGCGAATTTTTCAAAGTCAAAAACCGTTACAGTTGGATTTGTTACAGTTTCGCCGAATACTGCCTTTGTGTTTGGCTTAAAGTATTTCGCAAGCTCTTCTTCAGGAAGGTCTTGGTCAACAAAAGTGCATTCAATACCCATTTTCGGCATTGTTACCGCGAAAAGGTTATATGTTCCGCCATAGATTGCAGAAGATGTTATAAAGTGGTCCCCTGCCTGACAGATGTTGAAAATTGCAAAAAAGTTTGCCGCCTGGCCTGAGGATGTGAGCATTGCTGCAACACCGCCCTCTAATGCGCAGATTTTTTCAGCAACACTATCGTTGGTTGGGTTTTGGAGTCTGGTATAAAAATAGCCTGACGCCTCTAAGTCAAAAAGCTTACCCATTTCATCACTTGTATCATATTTAAAAGTTGTGCTCTGGTAAATCGGAAGCTGTCTTGGCTCTCCTTTAGAAGGCTTGTAACCCTCGTGGATACATTTTGTTTCCTGTTTCATTTATTTCAGTCCTTCCATAAAAAATTATATGTTAGTTTCAATTATACTATTTTTTCAAAAAAAGTCAAGCAAACTATGGATTTTTAAAAAAGATTGTGATATACTGTCATATATAATCAAATTTTGTCGGGTTAAGGTTATGAGATTAGATAAATTTTTATGCGATGCCGGCGTGGGCAGCCGAAAAGATATAAAGAAAATCATAAAATCCGGGGCGGTTTTTGTCCAGGGTTTTTCTTCCATTCGCCCTGAAATCCATATTGACCCTGAAAATGATAAAGTCTTCCTAAACGGAAGCCCCGTTATCTACAAAAAATTTATTTATCTTATGATGAATAAGCCAAAGGGTTATATAAGCGCAACCTTTGACAAGCGTCTTCCAACGGTTTTAGACCTTGTTCCCGAGGAGTATCTCCATTATGATTTATTCCCCGCAGGACGCCTTGACATTGACACAGAAGGGCTACTCCTCCTGACTAATGACGGTCAACTTGCCCATAACATCCTCTCCCCGAAAAAGCATATCCCAAAGACCTACTTTGCAGAGGTTTCGGGAAAAGTTACAGACGAAGATATAGAAAAATTCTCTGAGGGCGTTATTATTGACGGGGATATAAAAACCAAGCCTGCCACTCTTGAAATTTTGTCAAGTGGAGAGGTTTCAGAGATAAACCTTACCATAACCGAGGGGAAATTCCATCAGGTTAAGAGGATGTTCGAGGCGGTAGGCAAAGAGGTTATATATTTAAAACGAATTAAAATGAATGCTCTTTCCTTAGACGAAAATCTCCCTTTGGGAGAGCTGAGAGAGCTTACAGAGGATGAAGTTAAACTTATAAAAGAGGGAATCAGTTATGAAGAAATCTAAAACTTTGGGCATAATTATTTCTGCCATTATCATAGTTTTAATATCTGTTATTGTTTTTGCTGTGGATAATCAGCTTTTCCGTGATTTATTCGGAAAAAACAAAGCGGTTTTCTATGGGCAAAAACTCTCTGCGACCATAAACGGCAAAGAAATTGCCTTAGACGGCGAGGTTATGGATATTAACGACTGCATCTATATCCCTTCCGATAAGATTTTATCTTCTCTTGGCTATACCCTTGGCTGGGATGACGAAACGAAGGCAACGGTTGTATCTAAAAGGTGGGAAAATTCTTATATTAAGGTTAATTCCCCTATCCTTATGAAAGGTAATGAAAAATATTCATCTCTTAACTCCGCTCTGGTTTATAAGGATATTTTATATATCCCTATTGATATGTTTACATATCTGACCGATTGTGAATACACTATCGAGGGGGAGCTTACAAAGTCAAGGTATCACTATCGCGACACCCTTGAAAATACCACTATCGGAAATGGCTTCCGCTTAAACGGAGACACTTTAAGATTCGGGCAGGTTTATATTACAAATAATTTTGCCATGGAGAGAGTTGAGGTTTCTTCCGATAGCGCTTTCTACTACGCATCCATTGTAAATATGCTTGCCGAGTCTCTTCCTGACACGGTTAATGTTTATAACATTCTCGTCCCCACAGCATCGGAAATTTACGGCACGGAAAGCGTCTATACTGACCAGCTCTCCGCCATAAAACACGCTTATAGTAGCCTTTCTCAAAGGGTTATTCCAATAAATGCTGTCCGACCTCTTTATGAGCACGCAGGCGAGGACATATATTTTAAGACCGACCACCACTGGACCCAGCGTGGCGCATACTATGTCTATAAAGAGCTTATGGCTATAAAGGACGAAGAAGTCCCTCCTCTTTCTTCATATGAGGTAAGAACAGGGAAATATACAGGCTCCTTTGCAAACTTTGCAAAAGGCACAAGGGGAGAAAGCCTCATCCGCTCCTTCCCTGACACTATGGAGCGGTTTATGATTCCTCAGTTTGTTTCAGGGGCATCCTATAACGATATGTATTTAAAATCCTATAACCGCTCTGTTCAGGCGGTTTATGGCGGAACAAACGCTTACCTTGCATTCTTAGGCGGAGATAACCCCATAACCGTTTTGAAAGGCTCTGCCGGAAGTGGCAAAAAGCTGGTAATTTTAAAGGAATCCTATGGCAACGCTTTCGCCCCATGGGCGCTTAACAATTACAGCGAGGTTTACATAGTTGATATAAGAAAGTTCAACACCGCAGGGGAGAGATTTAAACTCAGAGAGTTTTATGATTTCATAAAATTTGACGACCTCGTTATATTAAACTACCCCGTTTCCGTTGCATCAAGCGGAATAAGAACGCATCTTTTGGATTTTGTCAAATAAAAAATACGCCGTAAAAATTACGGCGTATTTTTTATATTCCTCTTGAAATTATAATCAAGTTATGATACAATGAAACGGTAATAATCGCTAGTGTGGCGCAGTTGGTAGCGCAATTGATTCGTAATCAATAGATCGAGGGTTCGAGTCCCTTCACTAGCTCCAAAAGCCCGAGGAAATCCTCGGGCTTTTTTGTTTTCAAAACAGCAGTCGGCAAACGACAACTGACATAATTATTCCTGTTAAATCTCCAAGCAGGGCGGATTTTAGGGTATGTCTTGTGTTTTTTATATTTACCGCACCGAAATAGACCGCAAGGGTATAGAAAGTGGTTTCCGTTGACCCTGCCATAACCGAGGCAACTCGCCCTGCAAAACTGTCAGGCCCGCAATTTTTGAAAATGTCCGTTATTATGGCGATAGAACCGCTTCCCGAAACGGGCCGAAGAATTGCAAGGGGGAGCACCTCTGCCGGAAGAAACAGAATTTTAAGTAGTGGCGCCAGAATTCTTGAAATAAACTCAATTACCCCTGAGGCGCGGAGCATTGAGATAGCAACCATAAGCCCCACAAGAGGAGGCAAAATATTTATAGCGGAGCTAAGGCCGTCCTTTGCTCCTTCTAAAAAGCAATCATAGACCTTTACCCTTTTTATGAGGCCGAAGACTATTATCCCGCCAATCATAAAGGGGACAGCGAAGACAGAAATAAATCTCATAGTCTCTTCCTCTTTTCGAAGATTTTTGTAGATATAACCGCCACGGTTACCGCCACAATCGACGCAATCCAAACAGGAACAATTATTGCTCCTGGATCCTCCGAGCCAAAAGTCTGGCGCAGAGAAATTATGGTTGAGGGAATAAGCTGGATTGAGGCGGTGTTGATTACCGCAAAGGTGCACATTTCGTTGGATGCATCTTTCCCCTCATTTATTTTATCAAGCTCTTTCATGGCCTTTATCCCAAGAGGGGTGGCCGCATTTCCCATACCGAAAAAGTTTGCCACCATATTCATAACTATTGCAGATAACGCCTCGCTTCCCTCTTTAAGCCTTGGAAAAAGGATTTTCGTTATTGGTCTTATAAGCCTTGCAAACCCCTCTATAAGCCCTGATTTTTCCGCAATTTTGGATATTCCCGTCCAAAAGCACATTATCCCAAGGAGCGAAACACAAAGGCTCACCCCCTCTGTGCAACCGTCTATGGCGCCTTTGGTTATGGTTTCAATATTTCCGCCTAAAAGTCCCGACAAAAGAGATAAAACTATCATTCCTGCCCATATGTAATTTATCATTTTTCTCTTCCTTTCAAGGTTATCGCTACATTATATTTAAAAAATTTTTCAAGTATTCTTATCTCTTTTTGCCCCTTTCTGTCGCCTTATAAAAAACCCTCTCGTTCCTTGTCTTTTATTGTAAAGTTTTGCATACGGAAAAATTTGAAATTTCGTTTTTTCTATGGTAAAATACAAATAAATGGTAAATTTTTCCAAATCGGAGGGAAACAAATGATAACAAATGTTGTTTTTAAAAAGCTGACAACTGAAAGAGAGCCAAACAAGGTTTTTGAGATTGATATAAACAAGATTGTTCCAAACCCTTGTCAGCCACGAAAGATAATCAGAGAGGAAGAGCTTATTGGCCTGAGCCAGTCAATCCGCAAATACGGTCTCATTCAGCCTATTGCGGTCCGTCGGATTGACAGAGACCGTTATGAGCTTATTTCAGGAGAAAGACGGCTTCGGGCGTGCAGAATGATAGGCCTTGAAAAAATCCCTGCAACTGTTATAGATGTTTTAAGAACTGACAGCGCAATTCTTGCCATAATTGAGAATATCCAAAGGAAAGACCTTGACTTTTTAGAAGAGGGGGAGGCTTATGCGTCATTACTTAATGAACACGGGCTTACTCAGGAAGAGCTTGCGGAGCGTCTTGGGAAGACCCAGTCAAATATAGCCAATAAGGTGCGCCTCCTCCGCCTTTCCCCACATATTCGGGCAATGCTTCGGGAATATAATTTAAGCGAGAGACACGCCCGCGCCCTCCTCCGCCTCCCTGACGATAAGGAGCGGTTTAAAGCTCTTAAAGTAATAGTTGACCGCAATCTGAATGTCACTAAAACCGAGGAATACATAGACCGTATTTTAGAGCCTATTGAACGGGAGAAGGAAAAGCCAAAGAACAGGCTGAAAGTGTTAAAGGATGTCCGCATATTCGCCAACACCATTAAGCAAGCGGTTGATATAATGCAAAAATCAGGTGTTGACGCAGAGACCATTAAAACCGAAAACGACGATTTCATAGAATACAGCATAAAAATTTCTAAAAAGCTTAAAGATATTGTATAAATTTTCTTGTTCTTGTAAATACTCCTTACTGTGGAGGTGCTTAAATTGAACAAGAAAAACAAAAGCAAGAAAGAACAGCCCAAATTCAGTGTTAAGTCAGTTTTAGCAAGCAAGGGGTTCTACATAGCCCTTGTTGCTTTGATTACAGTTTTCGGAACAACCGCCATTGTTAAAAAGCTTGCTCCCTCTCCATCCGCCCTTGATTCATCTTTTGACTCTCTGGCTTGGGAGGATGCAGTTAATGAGGCAAATGATAGTGAGGAAGAAAAGGATATAATTCTCCCTGAGGATGACGAACCTGTCTTGGAGGATTTTCCCGTTGTTACCGCCCCTGTTTCAAAAGAGCTTTCCGATGAAGAAATTTTAGAAAAGCTTGGAATGATTTTCCCTATAAATGGGGAGATTATAAAAGAGCATTCCCCTGACGAGCTTTTATATTATGAGTCTATGGGTGACTGGCGGACACACAACGGAATTGATATTTCAGGCAATAAAGGAGCTATCGTTTTTGCCGCCGCAGACGGCGTTGTTGAAGAAGTTTTTGAAGATGATAAACTTGGGATTGTTGTGGTCATCGGCCACGAGGGAAACATCAAAACCCTATACGGAAACCTTGCGGATAAAAAGTTTATCGAGGTTGGCAGGAAGGTATCAAAAGGCGATGCCGTCGGTTCAATCGGTAACAGCTCAGTCTTAGAGGGCGAAGATAAATCTCATCTTCATTTTGAAGTTACCAAAAACGGGGAAACCCAAAACCCCTCTCAATATATTTCCTTATAAATGCAAAGAACGAGGCGTTTGCCTCGTTCTTTGTATTTATGATATTTTTCCTTTTTGGTGTAGTCGTCTTGCAAGATAGACAACGGGAGTGTCAAGTAGCGCCGCCACTATATAAATTATATAGGTTGATACAATAATTGATAAAAGGGTTGCAGTTTCATATATTCCGCCAAAGGCGAGGACATTGAAGAGAACCGCATTTATGAGCTGAGAGATTAAGGTTGCCAAGTTATTTCTCAACCACAAAAAGCCTCGTATGTCTCCGCTCTTTCGGTTAGTAAACTCCCAAATTCTGTGATACAACCAAACATCAAATACCTGCGCCACCGCATAAACCGCAAATCCCGCAAACAGCACTCTTGGGGTGTTTGAGAAAACTATCTCAAACCCTTTATATGCGAAATCGTTTACCGACGGGGTAAATGCCAGCCAGAATTTTGTTATAATTATAAGCATAAGGGAAACGGCAATTCCAACTCCAACGGCTTTATTTGCCTCTTTCTTGCCATGGTTTTCGCTCAGAATATCTGTAACGGCAAAGGTTGAGGCGAACATAATATTCCCTAAGGTTTGCTCAAAGCCGAAAGCATCAACCAGCAAAAGCACCTCAATATTTGCCGTTATGGTTGCAAAAACCGTCCAGGCAAAAAGCCCTGCTTTTCCGAAAAGGCGGTAGAAAATAATAACCGCACCATAAATTACAATAAGGTTTAAAGCAAGCAAAATTTCATTAGGCATTTTCCTTTTCCTCCACTAAAAAAGGTCGCAAAAATGCGACCTTAAAAAATCCCTAGTTTTGTTTTAAGACAGGATGGTCACGAACTGTCTGTTATTTAATTATTCCTCTTCTTTCTTCGCATAAGCAACAACAAGACGGCGGTTAGGCTCTTCCCCAACGCTGTATGTTGTTATTCTCTTATCGTGCTGAAGAGTTGCGTGGATAATTCTTCTCTCGTTTGGAGACATTGGCTCGAGTGTTATGTCTTTCTTTTCCTTTATAACTCTTCTCTGCAAGCCTCTTGCAAGGCGAACCAAAGTTTCCTCTCTCTTTGCGCGGTAGTTCTCAGTATCAACCGACACCTTGATATACTGCCCCTTGCCCTTATTAACATAAAGGCTTGTAAGATACTGAACAGCGTCCAATGTATCCCCTCTTTTACCGATTAAGAGGCCCATCTTATCTCCGGAAACATCAATATAAATTGTGTTGCCGTCAAGTCGAACTGAAAGCTTTGCGTCAAAGCCGATTCTTTTAAGCATTTCTCCAAGGAACATTTTGGCGTCATCAACGCTTTCCTTTGGAATAACAAAATCATTTCTGACTTCATGCTTAGGCTTTCTTTCTTCCTGTACTTCCTTCTTAGGTTCTTCTTTTTTAGCTTCTTTCTTTGGCTTTTTAGCTTCTTCCGCCTCAGCTTCTTTTGTTACCCATGCAACAATGTCAACCTCTGTGCCTACCAAAAGCTTCATAAGGCCTTTTCCCACTTCACGAGTTACCTCATAGGAAAGCTCCTCAGGAGTAACTCCGAGCTCCTGTGCTGCAAGAGCGAGAGCTTCATTAATGTTTTTTGCGCTTTTTTCGATTTTCCTTAACATCTATATATTCTCCTTTAAATGAATCGTTATCAAGTTTAGGCATAACATATTTGTTTACCACCACAGTCTGAATAAGCTGGATAAGGTTGCTTATAATCCAGTAAAGGCCCAGGGCCGCCGGGAATGAGAAGGTAAACCATGCAGAGATAAGAGGCATCATAACTGTCATAGACTTCATGGAGCTTGCCTTATCGTCTTTAACCTTTTCGCTTTCAGGGATAACTCTGTTTTTGTCCTGCTTATTATTCATCATACCCTGGGAAATCTTTGTTGCAACCCAAGAAGAAAGACCTGAGCCGAGCGGGATAAGCCATAAAGCAGCGTCATGCCATGTAAGACCTGCTGTGCTTCCCATAATGAGCGAGCCGATTTTACCCATACTTGGAGTATCCGCAAGGTTTAAGCCAAGAAAGGTAAAGTCAACTGTGTTTAAATTAAGGCTTTTGATTGCCCCTAAGCCGTTCGCTTTGGCTGTTTCACCAACAAAGCCTAAAAGTTCTTTGCTGTGATGGATAAGCTGAGCAATCTGAATTTCATACATGGAATAGGTATTCCCTGTAATTTTCTGCCCGCTTTCGTATAACTTTTTAAGGCCCTGTGTCAATTCGCCCTGATTTAAAACTGCCCAGTCGTTAAAGTTAACGATGATTAAAGCCTGGTCAGCAACATCACGAATTCCCATCATATAAGTAATCGGCTGACGGATTACCCAATAAAGAGCAAAGATAATGGGGAGCTGAATAAGCATAGGGAGACATCCGCTCATCGGGCTTATTTTATACTCACTGTAAACCTTTGCGATTTCTTTGTTTAATTTATCTTTATCGTTTGCATATTTCTTCTGTATCTGATTTAAAATCGGCTGAACTTTCTGCATTCTCGCCGCTGATTTTCTCTGTTTTAAATCAAGAGGAAAAATTGCAAGCTTAACTAAAAGTGTGAACAAAACAATGGACACACCGTAGTTTCCTATAATACTATATAACAATCTAAGTACTGTGCCGAAAAATATTTCAATATATTCCATATGGTTCCTCTTTCAATTATTTAAGGCTCGTCCACCCCGCCATGAGAAAACGGGTTGCATCTTAAAATGCGCCATGCACCTTTAATGCTACCTTTTACGGGTCCGTATTTTCTGATTGCCAAAATGGCATACTTCGAGCAGGTTGGATAGTATTTACAGCAGGGCTTCTTCATAGGAGAAATGAACCGCCTGTAAAACTTTATAGGGAAAATCAAACATTCCCCCAACGCCTTGGAAATCTTATTCATTTTAAAACACCTAACTCCTCTGCACCGGACATAAACGCCGACAAGAGAGTGCCGTAGTCAACACTTGCCGTCTTTGACCTTGCAACAATAACAAAGTCATACCCACTCTTTAACTTTCCTATGTTTGTCCGATAGAGTTCTCTGATACGCCGTTTTGCACGGTTCCTTACAACTGCTTTACCAAGCTTCTTGCTTGCGGTTATCCCGAGTCGATTATAGCTCTGCCCATTCTTCTTCGCATAAATGATTATGCAAGGGAGCACCACAGACTTTCCTTTTTTATATAATTTCTGGAACTGTCCATCACGGTCCAAACTGATTATAACGCCCATAATTCTACAAAAAAAGTCAAAAAGACGCCCAAAGGCGTCTTAGGCTGACAATCTCTTTCTGCCTTTTAATCTTCTTCTGGCTAAAACCTTACGGCCGTTTTTAGTCGCCATTCTCTTTCTAAAGCCATGTTCCTTGGAACGCTGTCTTTTCTTAGGTTGAAATGTTCTAAGCATTGTAGTCCCTCCTGTTCAATAAATTGGTATAAAATCTTTTGCTTTTGCAAAAGTTAATTATATACAAAGCAGTATTCCTATTGTATCACACAAGTATTATTTTGTCAAGCAATTTAACAATTTTTTTAGGGCCTTATAAAGATTATTTCCCTGCCCTTTTCCACCCCGTATGTTACCGTATAAACCGCACCGCCTGTAACTTTTGTTATATATGCAACCACGGCTGAGCTATGGTCCACCATAAAGCGATTTCGCTTTTTCATACACTCGGGGGAATAACTTTCGGAAACATAAATCTTATCATCTACCAATGCAAGAATTTCTTCATAGGCTTCCTTATCCTTTTTGGTCCAGTTTTTGTGCTGGTCTTTGCAAGGGATTGCGAGAATAAGTTTTATATTCGGATACTTATCTCTAAGCTTTAAAACGCACTTTTCAGCCAGAGTATCAAACCCCAGCGCACCGCCTGCTATAAAATTTTCATAGCCTTTTTCTATAAGGCTAAGGCATACCTTTTCAGTTTCTTTCTCCAAAAAAGCTCTGTCCTTTTGGGGAATTATTCTATGCCCCGTAAAACAGCAGGTTTTCTCTATATCATAGGTCATAAAAACACCTCGTTTTAATTTTATCATAAATATTTGTTTTCTGTCAATAAATGGATTGCTTTTTCTTTTCGTTTGTGATAGAATACATATATCTTAAATTTGGAGCGCGAATATTATGAGCATTATTTTCAGTCTTGCCGTGTTTTTCGGCGTCTGCCTTTTGGGAGATATGGTGTCCGCCATTTTGCCCTTCCCCTTTCCCGGGTCGGTTATCGCAATGGTTCTCCTTTTCATTCTCCTTATAATAAAGGCCATAAAAGTAGATAAAATAAAGAAATTAGGGGACTTTTTCCTTGATAATATGACCTTTTTCTTTATTCCTCCCACAGTTGATATCATTAACTATGTCGGAGTTATAAAGGAAGTCTGGTGGCAGTTTATTCTTATATGTTGCATCACAACTTTTCTTACCTTTTTTGCAACAGCATATACGGTTAAAGGTGTTATGTATCTTATAAAACGAAAGGAGAAGAAAAATGGCTGATATTTTAACCTCTCTTTCTTCGGTTACTGCTCTTCCCATATTCGGCATAGCTGTAGCCTTTATCTTTTTCTTTCTGGCGAAATTTTTAACAAGAAGCTTTAACACCCCTTTAATCAACCCGCTTATAATCAGCGTCTTTTTAATCTGGGGATTTTATTTCGCCCTTAATATCCCTATTGAAAACTTCAACTCGGGGGGAAATGTAATTCTTCTCTTCCTACCGCCTGCAACGGCTGCCCTTGCGGTTTCAATGTATGAAAAGCGTCATCTTATCAAGAAAGCCTTTCTTCCCATTATAATAGGGACAGTGGTTGGCGTTGTTGTTTCGGTTTCTTCCGTCCTTCTTCTTTGCAAAGCCTTTGGAATAGGGCAGGATATAACAATGTCCCTCTTCCCAAAATCCGTTACTTCGGCGATTGCGATGCCTCTTGCGGAAGAGCTTGGCGGTTACAGCGCAATCGCATCAGCAGGAGTTTTTGTTACGGGAGTTTTCGGTGCAATTATGTGCCCATACTTTATAAAGTGGTTTAAGATAGACAACCCAATTGCGGCAGGTCTTGGAATCGGAGCCTCCTGCCACGCTCTCGGAACAACTCAGGCCATTAAGCTTGGAAGAACCGAAGGGGCAACAAGCGGAATTGCAATCGGCATCTGCGGACTTTTAACAGTTATCGCTTCATTATTCTTATAAAAAAAGAGATGTGGAAACCACATCTCTTTTATTTTATACCAAAGTATCTTTATCACGGATTTCGCTTCTTCTTATTTTACCGTTAAAGGTTTTTGGAAGAGCATCAACATATTCAACCACTCTCGGGTATTTATATGGAGCCGTGTTATCCTTAACATACTTTTGAAGCTCTTTTGTAAGCTCATCTGACGGGAAATATTTATCCGACAGAACAACTGTTGCCTTAACCGCAAAACCACGGATTGGGTCAGGAACACCTGTTACCGCAACTTCCTTTACCGCAGGATGTTCAAGCATAACGCTTTCAATTTCAAAAGGTCCGATTCTGTAACCTGAAGATTTAATAACATCGTCATTTCGTCCAACATAGCAGAAAGTTCCCTTTTCGTCGCGATACGCCGTATCTCCCGTATGGTAGAATCCGTCGTGGAGGGCTTTTTTTGTGTCCTCTTCGCTGAAATTATAAGTATCCAAAAGTCCGCAGGTCTTACGGGCCTGGCTTAAAACTCTTATACAGATTTCCCCTGTGGCACCTCTTGGGCAGGACTCGCCGTCCTCTCCTAAGATATGCACATCATAGCCAGGAACAGGGAAGCCGATAGCGCCCGGGTTTGGCTCTGACCAAGGATAGATTGTCGCTATACAAAGAGTGGTTTCTGTCTGGCCAAAGCCTTCGTAAAGTTTAAGGCCTGTGGCTTTCATCCAGTTGTTATAGATTTCAGGGTTTAATGCTTCCCCTGCTGTGCAACAATGAGTAAGGGAAGATAAATCATACTTACTTACATCATTTTCAAGAAGCATTCTATACATTGTTGGCGGAACGCAGAAAGTTGTTACTTTGTATTTTTCAAGCTTACTTAAAATATCTTTTGCGTCAAACTTGTCAAAATCATAAACCAAAACTGCACTTTCCCCGAACCATTGGCCGTAAATCTTACCCCAGAGGGATTTGAGCCAGCCCGTATCGGAAATCGTAAAGTGAAGTCCGCCGTCAATAACTCTGTGCCAGAACACACCTGTCATAATATGGCCGAGAGGGTATTTAAAGTTATGGGTAATAATTGTCGGGTAGCCAGATGTTCCTGATGAGAACGCCATAAGCATCATATCGTCCGCCATAACCGCCTGGTCCCCTGTTGGTCTTTGCCAGTCAGGGTTAGCAAGCTCAAAACCTGCTTCAAAGTCAATCCAGTCGTCTCCTGCTTTTTTATGACCGAGAACGAATTTTTTCTCGATTGTTTCGTATTGTCCTTCGCCCTCGTCAAAATACTCGGTTTCCATTCCGTCACCTGTTACAACAACAGCCTTGATTTTACCTGCGTTGCAACGATAGATATAGTCTTTTGCTTTAAGCATATTGGTCGCCTGGACAACAACGGCACCGATTTTATGAAGCCCTAAAATGCAGAACCAGAAATAGTAGCTTCTCTTTAAGACAAGCATAACCTTGTCGCCCTTGCGGATCCCCATATAGTTAAAGTAGCTTGCCGCTTTATTTGAATAATACATCATATCGCGGAAAGTAAATCTCTTTTCTTCGCCGTTCTTTGAAACCCATAGCATTGCTAATTTTTCAGGCTTCGTTTTGCCAAGCTCATCCACAACATCATAGGCGAAGTTAAAATCATCGTTGTAGCTTAGCGTATAGTTTTTCTGGGCATCTTTAAGGGAGATAAAATCATCCCTCGTTGCGCCCACAAATTTTTCATATATTGCCATTTTTTATCACCTCTAAAAATTTTCTGTCTTATTTCATAACAACGGCGATAAATTGTGCTTCTTTGTCTCCAAGAGCCACCTCGGCATGAGGCACACTTGCATCAAAGTAAACACTGTCGCCCTCTGAAAGTTCATAGGAAATGTCGCCTATGTAAAGTATCATTTTACCTGATATGACATAGTTGAATTCCTGACCGTCGTGGGCGTGCATAACCGGTGTTTTTTCGTCAGGGTGAATAGTTACTAAAAATGGCTCAGCCTTTTTATTTCTGAATGTATAGGCAAGATGCTTATAATCATATTCATCTTCTCTTTTAACAGAAAAGCCTTTGCCTTTTTTAACCATACAACACATAGAAATTGTTGGCGCGCTGCCGCTTATCAGGTCAAGAATATCAACGCCAAGAATTTCGGCAGCCTTATAAATTAAGCTAAATGAAAAGTCCATTTCGCCTTTTTCATATGCCATATAAATTTCTTCACTAACTCCAAGTTTTTCTGCCATTTCAGAAGCTGGAATTTCCATATCATCTCGAAGAGTTGCAAGACGCATACCAATATCTTTAATTTGTTCGTTCATAATCTTAAACCTCCTTTTTATTATTACGCTTCGTAGTTAAACCCAAGCTGAATAGCTTTCATATTAAGGTCATAAAGCTGTGGCTTTTTAGCCGGAACAATCTTTTTCATAACCTTATCTATAAGCTCGTCAGTCATAAGGTTGGTCTTTTTAAGGAAAAGACCTAAAATAATCATATTTGCAAGGCCTGTTAAGCCTTCTTCTGATGCAAGACGGGTTGCAGGAATATAGTAAGCCTCAACATCGTCTCTTTCGCTCTTTTTATCAATGAGTGAGCTGTCAACAATAGCCATTCCGCCTGACTTTACTTCTGTTATATACTTGTCAAAAGACGGAGCATTCATAGCGATTAAAACATCAGGCTTATCAACGATTGGAGAGCCGATTTTATTATCGCTTAAAATGATACTGCAATTGGCTGTACCGCCACGCATTTCAGGGCCGTAAGACGGGAGCCAGGAAACTTCTTTTCCGTCAATAAGACCGCCATAGGCAAGGAACTTTCCGGAGAACAAAATACCCTGTCCGCCAAAGCCTGCAATAAGTATTTCTTTATTCATTTTCTCTTCCTCCTTACTCCGCTGTCTTGTCCTTATATACTCCAAGTGGATAATAAGGCATCATATTTTCTTCAAGCCACTCAATCGCCTTAGTTGGCGCAAGGCCCCAGTTTGTTGGACAAGTTGACAAAACTTCGATTAAAGAGAAGCCCTTGCCTTCAATCTGATTCTTAAACGCCTTCTTAATAGCAGCTTTTGCAGCTTTAACATTCTTAACATTGTTTACGGCAACTCTTTCAAGATAAGTTGCCCCGTCAACCTGAGATAACATTTCGCAAACCTTAACAGGATAGCCAACTTTTTCTACATCTCTTCCGTATGGAGAGGTCTGTGTGATTTGACCTGGGAGTGTTGTTGGGGCCATCTGTCCGCCTGTCATACCATAGATTGCGTTGTTTACGAAAATAACTGTAATGTTTTCGCCTCTTGCTGCGCTGTGAACAGTTTCAGCTGTTCCGATTGCCGCAAGGTCGCCGTCACCCTGATATGTAAATACAATATTATTAGGGTCGGAGCGTTTAACACCTGTTGCAACTGCCGGAGCACGACCGTGAGCCGCCTGAACCATATCGCAATTAAAGTAATTATATGTGAATACGCTACATCCTACAGAAGCATCACCGATTGTTCTGCCTCTTACGCCGAGCTCGTGGAGAGCTTCCGCAACAAGACGGTGAATGATACCGTGTGTACAACCGGGGCAATAATGGAGTGTGTTTTCTGT
>JAZSPE010000093.1:0-2164 GCA_045537265.1 Clostridia bacterium
AAAAACAAAAAACCTCAAAACGAAATTCGTTTTGAGGTTTTGTTTTTGATAAGTTATTTAATTTCGTGTCCGCCTTCGCCAATTTCAGAAACATAGAAAGATGCGTCAAAACCGAATGTCTTACTGTAAATATTACCGAGAGTTGCGATAAAGTTATCAACGGAAGATTTTTTAACAATGCTGACAGTACATCCGCCAAAACCGGCTCCTGTCATTCTTGAACCTAAAACTCCGTCTATCTTTAAAGCTTCTTTTGCTAAAAGGTCAAGCTCATCACAGGTAACTTCGTATAAATATTGAAGCGAATGATGAGAACTATTCATAAGTTTACCAAACTCAACAAGGTTACCTGATTTAAGAGCGTCGGCGCTTTTGTGAACTCTGTCGCATTCGTAAACAACATGCTCAATGCGGTTTCTTACGATATCGTTCTTGATGACATCTTTGTTTGCTTCAAAATCCGCAACAGAAACATCTGCCAGCTGGACAATGTCTGGAAGAACTGTTTTGAGAGCATTTAAACCTTCCTCGCATTCCTGTCTGCGTTCGTTATACTTAGAAGCACCTAAGGAGTGTTTTTTGTTTGTGTTAGATAAAACCAAACAATATTCACCAAGGTTAAGCGGAATATGCTCGTAATTTAATGTTGCACAGTCAAGATATATTGCATGGTCAGCTTTACCCATTGCGGAAGCAAACTGGTCCATAATTCCGCATTTTACGCCGATAAAGTTATGCTCTGCTTTCTGACCAAGTTTAGCCATTTCAATCATATCAACAGGCTCAGTAATACCTTTTGCTTCATTTGAGAATGTTGCAAACATAAGAGCAGTTGAAACTTCGATTGCGGCAGAAGAAGAAAGACCAC
Source organism: Clostridia bacterium (assembly GCA_045537265.1). Lineage (GTDB taxonomy): Bacteria > Bacillota > Clostridia > Monoglobales > Monoglobaceae > SIG454. Next base: position 869 of record JAZSPE010000093.1, read on the forward strand.
CACCGTGAGGAGTTGTGTCATCATAAAGAAGGTCGCAACCACAGATTTCATAACCTGCATTTTTAAGTTCAACGGCAACGCCAATCTGATAATCTCCCCATTTAACTTTGCCCTTAAGTTCTTCCATATCATCGATTGTTGTTTCGATCATAATGTCAAGGTCTGTTGCTTTAAGACGGATTACTCTGTCATCTCTTTTTCTTGCAATAATAGTTGTTCTCATTGTAAGAGCTGCCGGGAAAACCGGTCCGCCACAATAGTCAACATGCTCGCCGATGAGATTAACTCTTCCGGGAGATGCGAAAACGCGAAGGTCGTCTTCTGTGCCACCATAAAGCTCAATAAATTGTTTTTTGATATCAGCTATATTCATAATAAAATTCCTTTCCCTTATTGCTTTTTAAGAAACTTTTCGTGAGCAAGTCTAAGCTCCTCGGCTTTATCTTCCGGGGCAGTAGGGTTACAACATGCCCACGCGCCGGTTTCACTTGATGCATTAAATTTTATCTTGCTCTCGCTTCTCATAGGCGGATAGAACTTAATGTGGAAATGGTTATAATCGCTTGTGTCTTCGCCGTTTACTGGGTTCTGATACATACACATCATATAAGGGAATGACATATCAAAAAGGGCATCGAGAGTTCCTGTTGCTTCCTTTAAAATTTTAGCGAGATTATGTTTTTCCGCATCGTTAAATTCTGTTATGTTTTGCTTGTGTTTTTTAGAAATAATATAGATTCCATAAGGATAATCAGAGAAGAAAGGAAGAATAACTGCGAAATCTTCGTTTTCACAAATAACACGCTTATCTTCTTTGTATTCATTCTCTAAAATGTCGCAAATAAGGCATTTTCCTGTGTTTTCAAAGTGCTTTTTGCTGTTGGAAAGCTCTTCGTTAATTCTCTTAGGAATCACGCTGTAACCGTAAATCTGGCCGTGAGGATGAGGCATTGTTACGCCGACAGGCTCTCCTTTGTTTTCAAACATAAATATGTATTTAATGTTTTCGTCCTTTGAGATTTCTGTAAATCTTTCCTGCCAGAGAGAAACGAGCTTCTCAATGTGGTCAACAGAAAGCTGAGGGAGGGTAGTAGTATGCTCAGGAGAGTATAAAACTACTTCACATTTTCCATATTCCGGTTTTACCTTGAAAAAGTCAGTCGCAACATCATCAGGCACCGGAGGGTTCTGGGAGAGTGCAGGAAAATCGTTATCATATTTATACACATCATAGCTATCCGGAACTTTACCGGAGCCGGGACAAAATGGACACCAGTCCTTTGGCATCTGCGGTCT
>JAZSPE010000155.1:0-4366 GCA_045537265.1 Clostridia bacterium
GTTTATAATCCCCGTAAGAGAATTTTCTCTTGCACGAAGCAGACCGTCAAGCCCCTCTCCGCCGATTGGAGTTTTAATCTCGTTTGCATAGGTAGGACTAACCGTTGTTACCTCGTTTGCATAGACAATTCCCGCCTTTAAAAGATTGGCACAGCCGTGGTATTCAAGTTTATCGTTAGTGAAATACCCCTCATTTAAAGAGAAGAAATCTCGGGTTACATTCACATCATAAACCCCTTGATATTTAAGGTTATGAATTGTAAACACGGTTTTAATGCCAGAATAAAACTCGTCTCTTTTATAATATGCGTCGAGTAGGACAGGTATCATTCCCGTCTGCCAATCGTTACAGTGGATAACATCAGGTTTAAAGTCAATCCCTTTTAAGATTTCAAGGCAGGCCTTATCAAAAAAGGCAAATCTTTCCAAATCGTTCCAGAGATAGAGCTCTTTTGCACCGAAATAATATTCGTTGTCAATGAAATAATAATAAACTCCGTCTTTTATAATTTCAAAAACTCCGCAATATTTATTTCTCCAACCAACAGGGATATAAATAAAGAATTTATACACCATCTGATTTAAAAATTCTTCTTTGATTCCGCCGTATTTAGGAAGCACAACGGCTACCTCGTGCCCTTCTTTTACAAGAGCCTGAGGGAGCGCCCCCAAAACATCGCCCAAGCCTCCGTTTTTAGCATATGGCGCAACCTCGGATGAGGCCATAAGTATTTTCATTTTGTCATCAATCCTTTCTGCGTTTTCCTTTGGTTAGATAATAACTCTCTTACCAACCAAAGCAGGATAGGTTTCCTGGCCCACAAGCTTTTTGCCCTTTCCTAAAACAACTTCCTTGTCAAAGATTGCATTTTCAACAAGACAATTTTCAAGAATCTGAGAATTCTGCATAATTATAGCATTCTCAACTGTTGCTCCCTCAGCAATTGTAACTCCACGGAAGATGATACTGTTTTTAACAGTTCCTTCAATTGTGCAACCGTCGGCAATAAAGGAATTTTGAACCTGAGCATTTCTGCCGTATCTTGTGGGAACCATATCCTTTACCTTAGTGAAAATCTTGTTGTTGTCAATGTTGCCGAAAAGTTCGTCCCTGACATCCTTTTTAAGAAGGTCAAGATTGAACTGGAAATATGCCTGAATGCTGTCAATCTTCTTGCGATAGCCTGTAAATTTATAGCCTAAAACATTAAGTCTTGAAAGGTTTTCAAGAAGAATGTCCTTGGAAATACTTGTCTTTCCGTGAGAAACACAGTCCCCTGTAAGTTCCATTAAAAGTTCCTTTTTAATTAAAAAGGTGTGCATATATGAATGGTTTGACTTCTGGATTGTCGGATAAATCTGCATATCCGTTACTTTGCCCTCATCAGAAACATCAAGCAATATATGTCTCTTTAAATCGGAGTCGGAAAGCTCTCCCACATCCGTATAAATAAGAGTTATATCTGCATCGTTTTCCTGATGGAAAGCCATAACCTCGTCATAAGTAATGTTGCAGACTGTGTTACAGTCGCTTACCACAACATATTCCTGCTTAGCTCTCTTTAAAAAGCCAAAGGAGTTGAATATGTTTCCAACGCCCCCTATGGATGCAGAATCGCTGTCATAAAGAGGGATTAAGAAAAGTCCGTTTCCTTTTCTGTCAAGGTCCCAGTCTCTGCCTGTTCCAAGGTGGTCAGTTAAAGACTGTGTTCTTGCCGCAGTTGGCATTCCTATATTGATTATGCCTGAGTTTATCATGTTTGAAAGCACGAAATCGATAATTCTGTATCTGCCTCCAACCGGAACAGCCGCCAAGGCTCTTTTGTTTGTGAGTATTCCTAAGTTAGCCTCCGGATTTTCGGAGAAAATAAGTCCCATTGTGTTGTTTTGCATACTAATTTTCCTCCTTTTGTCCCTTAGATGTTTTCTTGTCATTGTTCATAACATTTTTAACGACCATCGATCCACTCTTGATTTTAATCTTCTCGTCTATGACTATGTTTGCACCAAGGAGTGTTATGTCATCTGTGCAGATTTTCTTATTGATATATTTGTCAATAGCATCATCGTCTGTGCAACCAATTTTTGCACCGGAGGAAATATATGTGTTTCCGCCTATAACCGATTTATAGATAACCGCATCTTTACCAATATGAACTCCGCCGTATATGATGGAGTCGCGGACAACCGCCCCTTCTTCAACGGTTACTCCGGCAGAGATAACGCTGTGCTCAACTGTTCCGCTTATTTCACAGCCCTCGGTTACATAACTGTTTGAAATCTTTCCTGTTTCGGAAATATACTGTGGAGGAAGAACAGGGTTTTTACTATAAATCTTCCAGTTGTCGCTATTTAAATTAAACTTCGGCTTTTCGTCAAGAAGCTCCATGTTCGCTTCCCAGAGACTCTGGATTGTTCCAACATCCTTCCAGTATCCGTCAAAACGGTAAGCGAAAAGTTTTAATCCATCGCCAAGCATTTTCGGGATAATATTTTTCCCGAAATCGTTATCAGATGTCTCGTCATTTTCGTCGGCGATAAGATATTTTTTAAGAGGTCCCCAGCTGAAAACATAAACACCCATTGAAGCCAGATTGCTCTTTGGCTCTTTTGGTTTTTCCTCAAACTCAACTATGTTCATATTCTCGTCGGTGTTCATAATTCCAAATCGTGAAGCTTCTGTCCAAGGCACTTCGATTACGGCAATGGTGGCATCAGCTTTTGCCTTTTTGTGAGCCTTAATCATTGCAGAATAATCCATTTTATAAATATGGTCCCCTGACAAAATAACAACATATTCAGGGTTAAACTGACTGATAAAACCTATGTTCTGATAGATTGCGTTAGCGGTCCCTTTATACCATTCCCCTTTTTCAGCAGAAACATAAGGGGGAAGAACATAAACTCCGCCGTTACGACGGTCTAAGTCCCAGGGCTGACCGCCTCCTATATAAGTATTAAGTTCAAGGGGTTGATACTGAGTTAAAACTCCCACGGTGTCAATTCCTGAATGGCTGCAATTACTGAGCGGAAAATCGATAATTCGATACTTTCCCCCAAAAGGCACAGCAGGCTTTGCAACATTGGTTGTAAGGGCGCCAAGTCGGCTTCCCTGACCGCCTGCCAAAATCATGGCTACACATTCTTTTGAATTCATAAAAACGCCTCCAATTGATTTAAGTTAAGCTTTTCTGCTTTTTGCGGACTTTTTAAGATACATTGAAGAAAGAGCAGGGAGGTCCGCTTTGATATAATAATCAAAATCTCCCGTTTTTCCTTTTTCGGCTTTGAAAGGCCCCTTGATTTTCCCCTCTCCGCCGTATTTAATATTATCGGTTGTGAAGATAACTTCATATTCCCCCGCTGAGGGAACACCGATATAATATTCCTTATGGTCTCTCGCCGCAAAGTTCAAGACGGCAATTATTTTTTCTCGTTTGCTTCGGCTTATTCTCATAAAGCTTATGACGCTATGCTCTCCGTCGCCCGCGTTAATCCATTTAAAGCCGTTCCAGTCGGAATCGTTTTCATGGAAGGATTTATGAGATGAATAAAACTTATTTAAGTCTTTCGTAAAGTCTTTCATTTGGGCGTGTCTGTCATAGTCTAAAAGGAGCCAATCGAGGCCCTCTGCAAAACGCCACTCTATAAACTGGCCAAACTCTCCGCCCATAAAGAGCATCTTCTTTCCCGGGTGGGCATACATAAAGCTGTATAAAAGTCTTAAACTCTTAAACTTCTGCTCATAATCCCCATACATTTTGTCAATGAGGGACTTCTTTCCGTGAACCACCTCATCGTGAGAAAGGGGAAGAATATAGTTTTCCGAGTAGGCATACATCATTGAGAATGTTATAAGATTATGATTTGAGCCACGGAAATATGGGTCCATCGCCATATATCTTAATATGTCGTTCATCCAGCCCATATTCCACTTAAAGTTAAAACCAAGACCGCCCTCATGGACAGGTTTTGTAACTCCGCCCCAGGCTGTTGACTCTTCCGCAATCATTAATATATTTGGAAATCTTTCAAAAACCGCCTTGTTTAAGGACTGTAAAAACTCAATGGCTTCGAGATTTTCCTTGCCCCCGAACTTATTAGGGAGCCAATCCCAACCTCTGTTATAGTCAAGATAGAGCATACTTGAAACGGCATCAACGCGAAGTCCGTCAAAATGATATTCTTCAAGCCAGAAGATTGCATTGGAAATCAGGAAGGAATGAATTTCCGTTTTCGTCCAGTCAAAAACCAGAGTTCCCCATTCCTTGTGCTCTCCTCGTCTGCTGTCGGGATGCTCATATAAACAGCTTCCATCAAAACGGGCAAGGCCGTGACTGTCTTTTGGGAAATGGGCAGGAACCCA
>JAZSPE010000060.1:0-4516 GCA_045537265.1 Clostridia bacterium
CACGGTATGATTGCTGTTGATGGAGAAGATTGCTATTTTTATGCGATTGTTTTAAATGCCAAGGGCGAACCTATGACTGATAAAGAGCTCAGCCGAGTTGTTGCAACTACTGTGGCTACTGCAAGAAAAGACGAAAAAGACAGAATTTACAGAAAATATATTGATGCTGAGGAAAACGAAAACGGAACTCCGACCTCGATTAAATTTAAGAATACAGAAAACTTTAACTTTGCTTTTGATTTGGTGGATGCTCTTGCTAAAAAAGAGCCTGAAAAACTTGCCATGCTCCACATTTCAAAGGATAAGGTTGAAAGAAGATTTACTTTCAAGGATATGAAAAAAGCCTCTAACCAGTGCGCTAACTATTTTAAGACCCTGGGTATTAAAAAAGGCGACAGGGTTATGCTTGTTTTAAAGCGTCATTATCAGTTCTGGTTTGCAATGCTTGGCTTAAATAAATTAGGTGCAATTGCAATACCTGCTACAAACCAGCTTCAGGAGCACGATTTTGAGTATCGTTTTAAGAGTGCTGGAGTTAGTGCAGTAATCTGCACGGCTGACGGAGATACAGCTAATCAGGTTGATATTGCGGCTGCAAATTGCCCTGAACTTACCACCAAACTTTTAGTTGGCGGACAAAGAGAGGGCTGGCGTGATTTTGATGAGGAATATACTCGTTACAGCACCCACTATAAGAGAGAAGATGATGCTCCGGGTGGAGACGATTTAATGCTTATGTTCTTCACTTCGGGAACAACAGGCTATCCTAAAATTGCGGCTCATAGCTATAAGTATGCCTTAGGACATTTCCATACAGCAAAGTATTGGCATAATGTTGACCCTGACGGACTTCATTTTACAATTTCCGACACAGGCTGGGCAAAGGCAATGTGGGGTAAGCTTTACGGACAATGGCTCTGCGAAGCGGCAACCTTTGTTTATGACTTTGACCGTTTTGACGCAGCAGATATTCTCCCTATGTTTGCAAAGTATCAGATAACAACCTTCTGTGCTCCGCCGACAATGCTTAGAATGATGATTAAGCAGGATATATCCAAATACGATTTTTCATCTGTTAAGCATATGTCAACAGCAGGAGAAGCCTTAAATCCTGAGGTTTACAGACAATTCGAAAAGGCGACAGGACTTCAGATTATTGAAGGTTTTGGCCAGACAGAAAGCACAATGATTATAGGAAATATGGTAGGTGCACCTCATAAGATTGGCTCTATGGGTAAACCTGCACCTATATACGATGTTGCCCTTGTGGATTCCGATGGAAATCCTGTTAAGACAAGTGAAAACGGCGAAATTGTTATCAATGTTAAAGACGGTGCTCCTTGCGGATTGTTTACAGGATATTATAATGCTCCTGATAAAACCGCAGAGGTTTGGCATGACGGCTATTACCATACGGGCGATGTTGCTTGGCGTGATGAAGACGGCTTTTATTGGTATGTTGGCCGTGCTGACGATGTTATTAAGTCATCAGGTTATAGAATAGGACCATTTGAAATTGAAAGCGTTATTATGGAACTTCCGTATGTATTAGAGTGCGGTGTTTCTCCTGTTCCTGACGAGGTAAGAGGTCAGATTGTTAAGGCGAGCATAGTGCTTGTTGACGGTACTGAACCAACCGAGGAACTTAAAAAGGAAATTCAGACATATGTTAAGGAGAAAACAGCTCCATATAAGTATCCGCGAATTGTTGAATTTAAGGAAAGTCTTCCTAAAACAGTAAGCGGAAAAATACAGAGAAATTTACTCTAAAAATCTAAAAATTCATATAAAATAAACACCCCAAACGGGGTGTTTATTTTGTTGACATTATAAAAAAAATAGGTTATAATAAAATAGTTAGATTATACACAAAAGAAAGCGATAAAGTGCGATGAAAATTCTTGATAAAATCAACTCATCGAGCGACTTAAAAGCTCTGAATAATTCGGAGATTAATGAGCTTTGCCAAGAGGTAAGAGAGTTTTTAATTGAAAAGGTTTCCAAAACAGGAGGGCATCTTGCATCAAACCTTGGTGCAGTTGAACTTACTGTTGCTTTGCATCGCTCTTTAAACCTTGAAACTGATAAAATTGTGTGGGATGTGGGGCATCAGTCTTATGTCCATAAAATCTTCACAGGACGAAAAAACGATTTTGATAATCTTCGGAAAATGGATGGTCTTTCAGGTTTCCCTAAAACCTCTGAAAGCGAGACTGACAGCTTTAATACCGGGCACAGCTCAACCTCAATTTCCGCAGCTCTCGGAATTGCAACTGCGAAGAAACTTTCAGGAGAAGAAGGGGTTGTGGTTGCGGTTATCGGAGACGGCGCCATGACAGGCGGAATGGCTTATGAAGCCCTTAACCATGCAGGAAGCCTCAAAATTCCAATGATTATAATTTTAAATGATAACGGAATTGCTATTTCTCCAAGCGTTGGCCTTTTGTCAACACAGCTTAATCGGCTAAGGTTAACCCCCGGATATTTTAAGTTTAAAAGAGGTCTTAAAAAGTCAACCAGAAAAATTCCGGTTATAGGGAAATCTGTTGAGCGAGGCTTTTCTAAATTTAAGAATAGAGTAAAGAGAATAGTTATCAAAGACGGCTTGTTTGAAAGTCTTGGAATAAAGTATATGGGTCCTGCCGATGGCCATGATGTTGAAGAAATCGAACTTCTTTTAAACGAAGCCAAGAAAAGCAATGAGCTTACGGTTATTCACATTCAGACCAAAAAGGGTAAAGGATATGTCCATGCGGAAAACTCTCCGGATGTTTTCCACGGCATTTCAAAGTTTGACCCTAAGACCGGTCAGCCATTGGATAAAGAGAGCGTAACATATTCAAAGATTTTTGGAGAAACTCTGATTTCTCTGGCAGATGAAAACGAAAAGGTTGTAGGTATTACAGCGGCCATGCCCGACGGAACGGCTATGACAGAATTTGCAAAAAAATACCCCGACAGATTTTTTGATGTTGGGATAGCAGAGCAACACGCCGTAACTTTCTCGGCAGGTCTTGCAACAAGAGGAATGGTGCCGATTTTCGGGGTGTATTCAACTTTCCTTCAAAGAGGTTATGACCAACTTCTCCATGATGTTGCGTTGCAGAATTTACACTGTGTTTTTGCGATTGACAGAGCCGGTATAGTCGGCAGAGACGGGGAAACCCACCAAGGCGTGTTTGACTTATCTTATTTGTCCCCACTGCCTAATTTTACCATTATGGCGCCTTCAAACGGAGACGAACTTAAAAAGATGCTCTCTCTTGCGGTAAATGAAATTAAAGGACCCGTTGCTATAAGATACCCAAGAGGCGAGGCAACCATTGGAACAGATGATGAGAAAATTGAAATTGGAAAAGGCAGAGTTTTAAAAGACGGAACAGATGTTGCCATACTTGCAATCGGGTCATCAGTAGACGATGCTCTTTCGGCGTCTAGGATTCTTGAAAGCAAGGGGATAAGCACCGCAGTTCTTGATATGCGGTTCTTAAAACCTTTTGATTGTGACCTTGCCATGAGATATGTCGAAAAATGCAAGGTGGTCGCAACTGTTGAGGAAAATGTTTCAATCGGGGGACTATACAGCGCGGTTAAAGAAATTTCAAATGCAGATATTTTGAGATTTGCGCTTCCTTGTGAGCCAATTCAGATGGGCTCTATTGAAGAGGTTAAGAAAAAATATAACCTTGACGGAGAAAGTATTGCAAAGGTAATTGCGAAAAAATTTGATAAATAGGTGTTCAAATGGCGAAAATCAGACTTGATGTTTATTTGTTTGAAAATGGATATGCAAAAAGCCGAAGCGCGGCACAAGCCCTTATCATGGAAGGCATTGTTTATGTTAACAATCAAAAAGCAATGAAGGCAGGAGATATGATAAGCGGAGACGAGCTGATTGAGGTTCGTGGAAAGGCTCTTGAATATGTGAGCCGTGGCGGTCTTAAACTTGAAAAAGCTATGAAAAGCTTTGATATTTCCCTTGATAATTGTGTTTGCATGGATATTGGCGCATCAACCGGAGGTTTTACCGACTGTATGCTTAAAAATGGAGCAACAAAGGTCTATTCCGTTGATGTTGGCTATGGCCAGCTTGCGTGGAAACTCAGGCAGGACGAAAGAGTTGTCAATATGGAAAGAACAAATATCCGATATGTGACAAGAGAAAACATTGAAGACGATTTGGACTTTTTCTCAGTGGATGTTTCTTTTATTTCTCTCAAAAAGGTTCTGCCCGTTGCATATAGCTTGTTAAAAGACGGCGGAAGAGGGGCTTGCCTTATTAAACCACAGTTTGAAGCAGGAAGAGAAAAGGTGGGAAAGAAAGGCGTTGTAAGAGACATCGCCGTACATAAAGAGGTAATTGAAAATGTCCTTGAATTTACCAAAGAGATAGGCTTTTCTGTTAAAGGCCTTGACTTTTCTCCAATTAAAGGACCTGAGGGAAATATTGAATATTTAATGTATGTTGAAAAGAGCGATGAGGAATCTTCTGTATTTGAGATAGACAAAATCATAG
>JAZSPE010000214.1:0-4753 GCA_045537265.1 Clostridia bacterium
GTTAAAAATGAAACGAATTTCTGTTATTCCAAATATTAAAAAGGATGAAGGTTTGGTTGCAACCACTAAGCTTATAGATATTCTTTTGTCTTTGGGTAAGGAAATTTGGATTGACGAAAGCCTTGATTTACCCGATATTAAAAAAGTTAGGAAAGTTAAATCAGAAAAGCTTTCGAAAGCAGATTTGCTTGTTGTTTTGGGTGGAGACGGGACAATCCTTGAAGTTGCCCAAAGCGTAGCGAAAGAAAACACCCCTGTCCTTGGAATAAATTTAGGCCATTTGGGATTTTTATCTCAGGCGGAAGAATTTTCAAAGGAAATGTTTGAAGAAATTTTTGAAGGGAAGTATTCGATAAGAGAGTGCATGATGCTTTCTGCTGAGGTTATTGAAAAAGGAAAGACGGTTGAAAAATTCACGGCCCTTAACGATATCGTCTTAAAAGGCGAGCTTGCAAGAATGATAAACATAAGCCTTGACATTGATGGGACAAATACGAATAACTATCCTGCAGATGGCGTAATTATAGCAACAGCAACAGGGTCAACGGCGTATTCACTTTCGGCAGGAGGTGCAATTGTTCATCCTGAACTTGACGCCATAATGATAACTCCGATTTGTCCACATACTTTAAAGGCAAGGTGTATGATTGTTCCTGACAGTAAGACCGTTCAGGTTTCTTTCTCAGAGCCATATAGAAACAATGCGGTATTAAATGTTGACGGAAAGAGAAACTTTGTCTTATCCGAAGATGCCTGTGTAAAGGTTAAAAAATCGAAATACAAGGTAAAATTTATAAATCTTAATAAACGAAATTTTTACGATATCATAAGAGAGAAAATCGCAGACAGAACCATATAAGAGAAAGGAGGATTTGCCGTGCTTAAAGAATTATACATAAAGAACATTGCTGTAATTGATGAAGTTATAATCGATTTTGAAAAAGGCTTCAATGTTTTAACAGGTGAAACAGGCGCAGGTAAGTCCATCCTTATTGATGCAATAAATATGGTTATCGGAAGCCGTTCCAATAAAGAGCTTGTAAGAACAGGTGCCGAGAAAGCTATGGTAAGTGCAACCTTTTCGGTTACCTCAAAAGATGTTAAAGAAAAGCTTGACGAATTTGGCATTGACCTTGAAGATGACGGGGTTATAGTATCCCGTCAGATAAGCGCCGATGGGAAAAGCGTATGCCGCGTAAACGGAATGATGCTTCCTCTTGCAAGCGTAAAAGAAATCGGGGAGCTTTTGGTTGATATCCACGGACAGAACGATAACCAAAAAATTATGAATAAAGGCAATCATATTCTCTTCCTTGACGGTTATGGAAAGTATGACGCTTTAAAGGATGAATATAAGGCAGTTTTTGATGATTATAAGCGCGTCTTAAAAGAACTGGATGAACTTAAAGGGGATAAAGAAGAAAGAGAAAGACGCCTTGATTTGCTTGAATTTCAGATAAAGGAAATTGAAAGCGCAAAGCTTAAAGCGGACGAAGATGTTACCCTCGAAGAGAGAAGAAATTTTTTGCAGAACGCAGAGAAGATTGTTTTCGGCGTTCAGTCTGCCTATGATGAGCTTTATGGAGGAGAATATCAAAGCGCGGCCTATGACCTTATTATGAAAGCAGTAAAGGGTCTTGATAATGTTAAAGAATATGACGAAAATCTAAGTTCCTATGCGGAAAGACTCAGCTCTGCTATGGCTGAAATTGATGATATAACCGGTGAACTTAAAAGTTTTTTAAGTAAAGCGGATTATTCACAAGGGGAGCTTGATGAGGTTGAAACCCGTCTTAATGTTATCAATAATCTCAAACGAAAATTTGGAAATACTATTGAAGAGATAAATGCGTATCTCGAAAAAATTAAGGCAGAGTATGAAAGGCTTAGTCAGAGCGAAGAAAATACTGCAAAACTGATGCAGGAGTTAAGTGAGATTGAGGCAAAGCTTGAAGTGGTTTCAAAGAAACTTACGAATGCCCGCATGAGGGCAGGGAATGAACTTGAAGAAAAAATCGCGAGAGAACTCTCGGACCTTGATATGCCAAATGTTAAGTTTGTTGTTTTGATAGAGAATACTCAATATAACAAAAACGGTTGCGATAGCGTTGAGTTTTTGATTTCTGCAAATGCCGGAGAAGAGCCAAAACCTATGAATAAGATTGCATCAGGCGGTGAGCTTTCCAGAATTATGCTTGCTATAAAGTCTGTTATGGCTGATTCAGAAATATCTGAAACAATGATTTTTGACGAAATTGATACGGGTGTAAGCGGAAGAGCGGCTCAGAAAATCGCCGAAAAAATTGCAGGTTTTTCGTCAGATTGTCAGGTGTTTGCGGTTACTCATTTAGCTCAGATTGCGGCAATGGCAGACACTCATTTCCAGATAAAGAAGGAAAAACGGGACGAAAAGACATATACAGGGGTCACAAAGCTTTCTTATGAGGGCAGAATAGAAGAACTTGGCAGAATTATAGGTGGAGTTTCTGTTACACAGACAACTCTTAAAAGCGCTGAGGAAATGCTCCAAATGGCAGAAAATATTAAAAACGGCAGGTAGATATGGAAAAGAACGGATATGTTGTTTCATCTGACGAAAAAACAGTAAAAATACGGATTGACAGAGAATCTGCTTGCGGAGGAAATTGCGCCCATTGTAAAGGTTGCTCCTCGGAGATGATTTTTGAATATGAAAACTCTTGTGGCTTTAAGGCAGGAGAAACTGTTAAAGTTTTAATGGACGATAAGAAGTTTCTCAAAAAAACCTTTTTGGGATATGGCCTTTTGATTATAAGCCTTATCGCAGGTGGAATTTTAGGATATTTGCTTTTTGAAAGCGAAGTTATGTCTGCTCTTTTCTCGTTGCTGTCATTAGCAGTCGTTTTACTGGTGCTGAGAAAAGTGCAAAAAGCTGATGACAAGGGAATTAAAGTAGAGCGAATTTTAAGTTAGAGGATAAGTTTAATGCTGATTTCAATTGACGGACTTTCTAAAAATTTTGGCGAAAGACGAATACTTGATAATGTTAGTTTGACTATAGAGGAAAAAGGTCGCTATGGTCTTATTGGCGTAAACGGCGCAGGAAAGTCAACGCTCCTTGATGTGATTTTAGGGAATTTAGAATATGAAGTTGGCAATATTTATAAAAGCGATAACACGGTAATCGGCTTTTTAAAACAGAACAGTGGCTTAGAACGAGACTGCTCAATCATTGAGGAAATGCGAAAGGCCTTTTCTGATGTTATTTCAGCTCAGGAGAGAATGGTTTTTCTTGGCGAGAAAATGGGCGAAATTGCCGATAAGGAAAGTAGCGAATATAAAGCGACGGCTGGGGAATATTCAAAATGCCAGGCACTTATTGACAGCCGTGACGGATATAATATTGATGTTAAGATTGCGACAATTCTAAACGGTATGGGGTTTGGAAACAAAGATACAAATACCATAATAAACACTTTAAGCGGTGGGGAGAAAACAAGACTTGCAATTGCCAAGCTACTGCTTGAAGAGCCAAATCTTTTGATTTTGGACGAACCTACCAACCACCTTGATTTTAAAACCCTTAATTGGCTTGAAGAATATCTGATTTCATATAAGGGCGCAGTTTTGGTTGTCTCCCATGACAGATATTTCTTGGATAAAATAGTTGATACTGTTTTTGAAATTGAGCGCGGGAAGCTTTATACATATAAGGGAAACTATTCCAAGTTCTTAAAGCTTAAAGAAGAGCGCAGAGAAAGACAGCAAAAAGAATATGAGGCTCAGCAGGAAGAAATTGCAAAAATGCAAACTTATATTGATAAAAATCTTGCAAGAGCATCAACTTCAAACAGCGCAAAATCCAGAATAAAAGCTCTGGAAAGTATGGAACTTATTGAAAAACCTGACAGTGACCTTAAAGTTATGAAACTGAAATTTGAAACTGTCAGAGAGCCATATAAAGATGTTTTAAAGGTTAACGACCTTGAAGTATGTGTTGGCGAAGAGAAAAAGGTGCTTTGCAGTAATATAAACCTGCATATTAGAAAAGGCGAGAAGATTGCCATAATCGGAGATAACGGAATAGGGAAATCCTCATTCCTTAAAACAATTTTAGATATTATTCCCCATTATAACGGCTCTTTCGAGTGGGGAAAGAATGTATCGCTTAGCTATTATGAGCAGGAAAATCTCAATATAAATCAGGATAAGATTGCAATCGACGAGCTCTGGGACAGATTCCCTCATATAAGCGAAACTGATATAAGAAAGGTTTTAGGTAGCGTTCTTCTTACAAAGGATGATGTTTATAAGCCTGTTAAGGTTATAAGCGGTGGAGAGAGAGCAAAACTTGCTTTTTGCATCATTATGCTTGAAAAGGCCAATGTTATAATCCTTGACGAGCCTACCAACCATTTGGACTTAGCCTCAAAAGAGGTTTTGGAAAAGGCTCTTTCAGATTATGAGGGAACATTGATTTTTGTATCCCACGACAGATACCTTTTAAATAAGGTCCCTGATAAAATCGTTGAAATAGAAGCGGACGGCGTTTTTATATGCGACGGTGGATATGAAGATTATAAAGCAAGAAAAGAATTTCTGGCGTCTAAAAATGAGCCAGTAGTTATAGAAAAAACAGTTAATAAACCAAAAAGCTCTTATCGGTCAAAAGAACAAAGAAGGCAAGATGCTACGCGGAAAAACCGAATCAAAGAGCTGGAAGTTTTAATAGAAAAAACCGAAGAACTTATAAAAAACCTTGAAGAAGAAATGA
>JAZSPE010000082.1:0-4142 GCA_045537265.1 Clostridia bacterium
TAAGCATCATCATAACATAATCATAAGGAGCATCTTTCGCATCGGGATTTTCCTCTCTCTTCTTGTTACGGAAGTTAAGAGCAGTTTCGTATCTGTGATGCCCGTCTGCTATAAATAACTGCTTATTCTTAAACTGCTCGCTTATCTTTGCAGTTTTTTCGCTGTCAGAGATAATCCAGATGTTCTGAGTTATGTTATCGTCTGTAACAAAGGAAACATCAGGCTCTCCCTTTGAATACTCTGTAATAAGCTTTTCAACAGCCTTATCCTCATCAAGATAGAGAGAATAAATCTGACTGAGGTTTGCATCGGTTGTGCTCATTAAATCAAATCTGTCAGTCTTTGCCTTAGATAAAGTGTTCTCGTGAGGAAGAACAATTTTCTTGTCAAATTCCACAATCTCGACCAAGGAAATTATTCCTTTAAGAGAGATTGGAGTTCTGTTATATTCAAAAACCTGTTCGTAGATATAGAAAGCAGGCTTTTCATCCTTTTTAAGAATACCCTTTTCTATCCAGGAAGCAAACATCTCTCCTGCACGGGTATATTTATTACTTTTCTCATCGTCAGTTTCGTAAGTCTTTCCATAGTCAACCCTGACAATGTTATATTCACTTTTCTCATAAAGAGCGTCTTGCTGCTCAGGGGAAATTATATCATAAGGAGGGGCAGTAACATCATTAAGATTACCAACCAACTCTGTATTATACCGAAGTCCTTTAAAAGGTATTACATTTGCCATAATTCTTGCCTCCTAAAAAATAATTCTGTTCTTACCATAATACACCAAAATCCAAAAATAGTCAAGGAATATCTGACATTTCGGCGATTTTTAGTAAATTTGTAAAAAAATGTCCCACGAAAGGAAATCCAATGATAAAAAATGCAAGAAAAATCATAAACACAAAGGTCTTCCATGATAGCACGGGGAAGTATCTCGGGAAAATCTCAGATGTGGCTTTTTCAGGGGAGGAGCTTAAAGGCTATTATATTTCAAGCGACAGCATTGTCCCTCTTTTGAGTATGGTTTTCCCTTCTTCTGTTACCGCATATAAAAAGGGCAAAATTTTTGTCAGGGAAGTCTCCCCTTCTTCCTCTGACTTTATAACTTTTAAAAAAAATATCTCCCACCAGAGTTTTTTCTCGGGAGAGCGAAAAATCGGCAAAGGACGGGATATGCTTTTTGACTTTGAAACAGGCGAAATCGAGGGGTTTTTATATTCAGAAAATATTTTTAAGAGGCCCTCTTATTTAGATATAAATAAAATAAAAATAAACGGAAAAAATATAACTGTAAAAAATTAAAAGGAGGCAAAAAAATGAGATTTATAGTAGGCGTTATTGCAGGGGCATCCATTGCCGCAGGAGCTATGATGATGACTGATCCTGCCTATATGAGACGAATGAAGAAAAAATACAAATGCGCGAAACGAATGATGCATAATATGATGTAAAAAAAGGTGTAGCCATAAGCTACACCTTTTATTTTATTCTTCTTCAAAAGCGTCTTTACCGAGGCCACAAACAGGGCAAACCCAGTCTTCGCTAACTTCTTCCCATGGTGTTCCAGGAGCGATTCCGTTATCAGGATCTCCTAAGCTAGGGTCATAAACATAGCCGCAAGGGCAAACATATTTTTTCATTTTTATCTCTCCTTAATTTATTTTATTGTTATATTTTACTGCATTAATAATTTTTATACTTTATTTATTTTCTTTGTTGCCATCAAGATTGCGCTTACGCAAATCATTGATGCGATAATTTCAAGGCATCCGTTAACCGTAACAATCCCTATAACGAAATCCATAAAGGATTTGCCCATAATTCCGCTCTCGGAAAAGGCTCCGCCCTTACCGAAGATAAGCCATACGAATATGAGGAAGAAAAGGGTATTTGTAAAGGAGCCAACAGCTCCTGTTACGGCATAAGTTATGTCGCCTCTCTTGCTCTTAGCTAGGATAATAAAGAGTCCGGCGAGAACGATAAATGCCACTCCCATTATCACGATGAATTCTCTGCCTATTATATACTGTCTCATAAGATTGCCGAAAAGCAGATATAAAATCATCCCTATTGCGCCGATGATTATATACTTAACGGCATTACCCCTCTTTTTAAGGAATTTAGCAGTATAATAAGGCACAACTCCAACTAAAATTCTTGGAACAAAGCAGATAATAAGGCTCAGCCAGCTTGTTTCAACCTCAGGAGTGAGGCTATACCAGGGAACAAAGAAAAAAGATGTAAGTCCTGGGTTAATGGTGTTGTTGATAAGACTTGTAAGACCGAAAATGAGGCCTAAAACTGCTCCCTTTTTAGGGCCCAAAGTTACAGAGCCGACTATAACGGGAATCTGAATCAATGTAATTTTTACTACCCATGGGATATACCCAAGTGGCGTAAATGTCATAAGAACGATTATCGCGGAAAACAGCGATAAAATTACCATATCTTTTGTGTTGTTTTTCATAAAAATCCTCCTGTCCCCGCCAATTAAATGGTCGGTGCTTTCTTATTTTTATATTTTTAATTTTATACTATTTTTGCCCCTGACTGAATGTCACTTTCAACTGTTGTTACGACTAATTTGCCGTCATGCTCAGCTGATAAAATCATTCCGCAGGATTCATATCCCATCATCTTTCTTGGTGGGAGGTTTGCGATGAATAAAAGATTCTTGCCGATTAAGTCCTCGGGCTTATAATACTTTGCAATGCCTGATAAAATCTGTCTTGTTTCAGAGCCAACTTCAAGAGTAAATCTTAAAAGCTTATTCGACTTTGGAACAGCTTCGCACTCTAAAACCTTACCTACTCTTATATCCATTTCCAAGAACTTTTCAAAATCGATATCTTTTGCAAATGGCTCAATCTCAATTTTCTCTTCGGGAACGCTGAACTCTTCTTCAAGCTCTGACATTTTCTTTTCAGCATCAATTCGTGCAAAGAGAGGTGTTGCCTCGCCGATTTTCTCCCCTGCTTTAAGCTCGCCGAAAGTGAGGGACGCATAAGAGAGAGTGGTAAAGCCCATTTGCTTTGCGATTTTCTCCCCTGTTTCAGGCATAAATGGTGTTATGAGTGATGCGATAAAGCGGATTGCTTCGCAGAGATTATACATAACATCTGCAAGAATATCTTTCTTCTCTTCATCCTTTGCAAGTGCCCAAGGCATTGTTTCGTCAATATATTTATTGGCACGATTTGCAATAGCCATAACCGCACCCAAAGAGTCGGAAACTCTGAGTTCTTCCATAAATTTAGCGGCATTTCCCTTTGCCTCGTTGCAAGTTGCAATCAAATCTTCGTCAAATTCGGTTTTTGAAGAAGTGCTTGGGATAACCCCGTCAAAATATTTATTCACCATTGCGGCAGTTCTGTTTACAAGGTTTCCTAATGTGTTAGCAAGATCTGTATTAAATGAAGAAATAATCTTTTCATAGGTTATTGTTCCGTCCTGAGCAAAAGGCATTTCGCGAAGAAGATAATATCTAACAGCGTCAACCCCGAAATGACGAACCAAATCGTCTGCATAGATAACATTTCCCAAAGATTTGCTCATCTTATCTGTGCCGTTTAAAAGCCACGGATGACCGAAAATCTGTTTAGGGAGAGGCTCGCCGAGAGCCATTAAAATAATCGGCCAGTAAATCGTGTGAAATCTTAAAATATCCTTACCGATAATATGAACATCAGCAGGCCAGTATTTTTCGTAAAGCTCACCCTTTTTGTCAGGGGTATAGCCAAGAGCATTTATATAATTGCTGAGGGCATCAATCCAAACATAAACAACATGCTTGTCGTCAAAGGTAACAGGAACGCCCCAGTCAAAGCTTGTTCTGGATACACAGAGGTCCTGAATGCCAGGCTTTATAAAGTTGTTTACCATTTCGCGCTTTCTTGACTCAGGCTGAATAAACTCAGGGTTTTCCTCAATATGCTTCATCAAAGCATCCTGATACTTTCTCATTTTGAAGAAGTATGCCTCTTCGTTTTCCTTATGAACTTCTCTTCCGCAGTCAGGGCATTTTCCGTCAACGAGCTGTGTGTCTGTCCAGAAAGATTCGCAAGGGGTGCAATACCAACCCTCATAGGAGCTTTTATAAATATCCCCCTGGTCGTAGAGCTTTTTGAAAATCTTCTGAA
>JAZSPE010000178.1:0-5274 GCA_045537265.1 Clostridia bacterium
TAGGAAACATTGTTAAGCGGTCTGAAAGTTCCGTCTTCATAACCTGTGATTATTCCCATGGTCTTTGCCGCATTGATTGTTCCGGCTGCCCAGAAAAAGGTGTTAACATCAGAAAACGGGTTTTCAGCAGGAGCTGCCGTCTGGTCCATTCCAAGCATACGGAGAAGAAGAGCCGCAAACTCTGACCTTGTAACATTATTCATAGGTCCGAAAGTTCCGTCTTCATAGCCGTTAATGATTGAAAGCTTGTTAAGCATTATAACAGCATCTGCATAGCTTTCAGTTCCTGCTACATCGGGAAAAACTGTTCCCACATTTGCAGAGATAAGCATTGGCTGTTCGTCAGCAAAAGCAGGAACTACCATGCAGCTTGCCATTATGGCTATTGCAATAAATGCACATAAAAGTTTCTTTAAGTTTTTCATAATTACGCCTCCTTAAATATATATGTTTTAATTATTTACAAATTTAGTTTTCTTTGACCTGACGCATGATGCTGTTATTTGGAAGCTCATGGTCAAACCTTATATGAACAATCTGTTGCGGTCTGTTGGCAACAGTGAGCTCATTTCCATCGTTATCCGTCATATATTCAATTTTATGTTTTATAAAAGGTCTGTCGGGGCAGAGGAATTCAACCTCTCCGCCTTTGAAAAATCGGTTTTTCTGCACAACCGCAAGAAGTTTTTTCTCCTTATCGTATCCGCAGACAATTCCTGACAGCTCATAATTCCTTATATATGAGCTTGTCTCATAATTCTGCTCGTTTCCGTCAGGCTTTTTATAGTAAAAACCTGTGGTATATCCTCTGTGACTTACCTTCAAGAGTTCATCAAGCCACTCTTTTTTAAATTCAAAGCCCTCAGGGTTTTCAAAATAAGCGTCTATTGCATCCCTATACGCTTTAACAACTGTTGCAAGATAATATTCTGTCTTAACTCTGCCCTCAATTTTAAAGCTGTCAAGTCCGCTTTTTATAAGGGAGTCAATATGCTCTATCATACACAAATCTTTTGAATTGTATATAAATGTTCCTCTCTCGTTTTCAAAGACAGGCATATACTGCCCTTCTCTTTGCTCTTCCATTAAATAATAGTTCCACCTGCAAGGATGAGAGCAGGCTCCTACGTTGCTGTCACGGTTAGTCATATAGTTGCTTAAAAGGCATCTTCCGGAATAGGAAATACACATCGCCCCATGAACAAAAGCTTCAAGTTCTAAGTCTTTTGGAGTGTTTTCCCTGATTTCCGCAATTTCTTTAAAAGACATTTCTCTTGCGAGAATAACTCTCTTTGCCCCCAGCTTATGCCACATCTTTGCGCTTTCAAAGTTTACATTATTTGCCTGAGTGCTTATATGAATTTCAAGGTCAGGGCAAACCTCCCTTGCAATAGAGAAAAGGCCCAAATCAGAAATTATAACCGCGTCAATTCCCGTTTTAACTGCCTCGCTGAGGTAATCTCGGAAGTCTTTTAAATCCTCGTTATGAGGAATGATGTTGGCTGTAAGATAAACCTTTTTCCCTCTTTCGTGGGCAAACTCAACTCCCTGACGAATTTCATCCATAGTGAAGTTGTCTGCTGCAACACGGAGAGAATATTCCTCTCCGCCGATATAAACTGCGTCGGCGCCGTATAAAAATGCAATTTTCAGTTTGTCAAGGTTCCCCGCAGGAGCGAGAAGTTCAGGTTTTCTCATATTGTTATCCTATTCTCCCCACATTTCTTCCGCATAATTATAAACGCCCTTTGCGATAGCTGTGGAAATGGCATTTTGCCCATCTGTGTCTATTAAATATTCAAAATCATCTTCATTATCTATAAACCCTGTTTCAATAAGAATTGCAGGCATAAGAGTTTCCATTAAAACTACAAATTTTGCAGTTTTTGTTCCCCGGTCAAGAAGCTCTGTTCCCTCTGCAAGTTCATCTTGAACAAACTCGGCAAGCTTTTCGCTCTTTGTTCCTTTTTTATAGCAGTAGGTTTCAATTCCCTTTCCGCCACCGGCGTTACAATGGATTGAGATGAACAAATCTGCTTCAAGTCCGTTGGCAATCCCTGCGCGGTTTAAAAGAGATTCCATTGCCGAATCGCCTTTTATGTTATTGAAGTAATCATCTCTGGTCATAACCACCTCAAAGCCCATAGCCGTAAGTTTAAGTTCAAGCATTTTGGCAATAGGCCAGGTTATGTTCTGTTCCCAAAGCTCATATTCTTCGTTATGAGCGCCAATATCATATCCGCTGAAATTATGTCCCGGGTCAATAACGATAAGTCGTTCCCCGTCTACCCTCAAATCTTCAAGCTCTGAAAAATCAACATCTTCTTCATCAATTTCTGGGGTATAGTCAAGGTCAATGGCAAATTCATAGTCGCTGGGCACTCGGACTGCCTCAACCACATCTTCTTTATTTACTCGGACAGGTTCTTTCTTTTCAGGTTCCTCTTCTTCGGAAGATTCTTCTTCGGGGGTTTCTTCCTCGTCCTCCTGGATTTCCTCTTCTTCCTGACAGATGAGTCCTTCCATAATACAGTTATATACTAAAATCGCAACCGTTCCTCTTGGGGCGCTGTCATCAGGAAAGAAATCTATTCCCCCTAAAATCCCCTGCTCTGTTGCAACTCCGATATATCCGTCATACCATTTTT
Organism: Clostridia bacterium; assembly: GCA_045537265.1. Lineage (GTDB taxonomy): Bacteria > Bacillota > Clostridia > Monoglobales > Monoglobaceae > SIG454. The sequence continues at coordinate 2,649 of JAZSPE010000178.1, forward strand.
CTCCGCCATATTCTTTGGCATCTTCTTCAAGTCCTGCGGCACAGACAAGCATCTTTATTATCTGGGCATGGGTAACTTTGTTGGCAGGCTCAAAAGAGTCTTCGCTCATCCCGTTTATAAGGCCGCCTTCATAACAATATGAAATAAATCTCTCTGCCCAATACCCCGATGCAACATCTGTAAAAGGCATTTCCTTTACCTCATAGCTATCATCATATCCAAGAGTTCTTGCAAGGAGAGTTGCCGCCTCGCCTCTTGTTATATGGTGGTCAGGCTTAAATAAGCCGTCCTCATATCCTGCGATAACCCCGATGTCTGAAAGATAGTCAACCGCATCATAAACCTCGGTCCGTTTTTCCACATCAGGATATTCTTTCCCAAAAACATTTGTGCAGGAGAACGCCAAAATAAGAGCCAAAAGCACAGCAAGAAATTTCTTTATCATTTTCAGCATATCCTCCTAAAACAGATTTTGGGTGACATTTTCCGACAATATCACTACTATAAATATACTATAAAATGACAAAGTATTCAATACTTTTTATTTGTTATTTATGTTAATTTATGGTTACAAAAATATGACAGCCATTAAAATTTAAAACAAAAGCTTTTCCCGAAGACCGCTGTATCGTCTTCTCACGCTTTCATTTTCGGCGTATTGCGCCACCAATTCTTCTTTGCCGACTAAGACAACAACCTTTTTCGCCCTTGTTATAGCAGTATATAAAAGGTTGCGCGCCATTAAAGGTCTTGGGACATCCCAGACAGGAATTATAACGATGTCAAACTCGCTTCCCTGACTTTTATGAACAGTTATTGCAAAGGCGTGTTCAATTTCGTCAAGCTGAGAAAATTCATAAACAGCAATTTTATCGTCATAGCAGACGGTCATTCTCTTGCCTCGGTTGTCAATATCCGTAACAAAGCCAACATCTCCGTTAAAGACGCCTTCCCCTTCTTCGCTGTGGTCGGTTTTTACCCAACGGATATTATAGTTATTCTTAATGCTCATAACCTTGTCCCCTACCCGATAGGTGCAATGAGGAAGAAGCTTCTCCGCCTTTTTCTCATCTCTTGGGTTTAAAGCCTCCTGCAAGAGAGCATTTAAAACTCTTACCCCTGCCTCCGTCTTTTTAGAGGGACAAAGGACCTGAATCTGACTTATGCTGTCCACCCCATAAAATTTAGGGAGGCGGTTTTTGCAAAGGTCTTTTATTGTCTCGCAAATTTCCTCAGCGCTGTCTCTTTGGAGGAAGAAGAAGTCGTTATCTTTTTCGCTTAAATAGGGGTGCTCCCCGTTGTTTATCTTATGGGCGTTAACGACAATCATACTTTCCCTTGCCTGACGGAAAATCTCCGTAAGGGAAATGCAGACAAAGCTGTCGCTCTCAATTATATCCCTTAAAACATTTCCCGCTCCGACCGAGGGAAGCTGGTCCGCATCTCCCACTAAAACAAGTCTTGCTCCTGTGGGGAATGCTTTTAAAAGGGCCTCCATAAGAGTTATATCTACCATAGAAACCTCGTCCACTATTAAAACATCGCAGTCTAAGGGGCTGTTCTCATTTTTGCCAAAGGAATAAGGAGATTTATCGTCCCCCGGTTTGCACTCTAAAAGGCGGTGGATTGTCTTTGCTTCAAGGCCTGAAATTTCCGTCATTCGCTTTGCCGCTCTTCCCGTGGGTGCGGTTAAGGCCACCTTTTTCCCCATTCTTTGCATAACATCAATTATACCCTTTGTTATGGTGGTTTTTCCCGTTCCCGGTCCGCCGGTTATAACCATAACCGAGTTTTCGCATGAAGCAAGAATCGCTTCCCTCTGGCTGTCTGCCAGGGTTATTCCCTCTGACTTTTCGAACTTTTCAATATATCTTTCTTCATCGCCGTTTTTGGTGTCGAAAATCACTCCCGACAAGGTTTTAAGCCGTTTTGCAACATAACACTCCGACTGGTAAAACTCGTCAAGATATATTCCGTCAAAGTCCCCTGTGTTTTCCCTTATAAGCTGGCCGCCAAGAAGCATTTCGGCAATGGCATCCTCAACCTCTCTTGCGCCGATATCTGCCATAAGGGAAACTTGTCCCACAAGCATCTGCACAGGAAGATATGTATGCCCGCCTAAATAGGCATTATTCCTGAGGGTACTCCGAATGGCCGCAATAACTCTGAATCTATGGTTTTTTGGAAAGCCTATTTCAAGGCCAATTCTGTCGGAAATCTCAAAGGTAATTCCGCTTATGAATTCGCAAAGGGCATAAGGATTCTCTCTTATTATATGTATGGCGTTCATGCCGAAAAACATATAGACCTTTGCCGAATAGGTAAGGGAAATCCCGAATTTCTGGAAGAACATATTAAGCTCTTTCATACTTGTCTGGCTCATTGACGCCTGATGGATTTCCTGTATTCTGCTTTCGCTCAGGCCCTTTATCCCCAAAAGGCGCATTGGCTCATTCTCGATTATATTAAGAGCGTCCTTGCCGAACTTATCAACAATCGCTCTTGCCGTTGCCCGTCCAATATATGGGAAAACCCCTGAGGAAAGATAATGCTCTATCTCTATTTCGTCCGAGGGGGTATATCTTTCGTAACTACTTACGCTAAACTGCTCCCCGTATTCGGGATG
>JAZSPE010000039.1:0-13500 GCA_045537265.1 Clostridia bacterium
AAGTTTAACCGATATTTATCCGGCGCAAAGGCATACCTTACTTTATATTCAGGGGGAAGAGAAATCCCTTCTGAATACTCCGATAAAGTATCCTTTGCCCTTTGCGAAATTGCCGAGCTTTTGTTTCGTTTAAGCTCTCAAAGGGGAGTTAAAAGCGAAAACACAGACGGTTACAGCGCTACATATGACGCTGATTCCTTAAAGCTTGAAATTTCCGAAATTTTAAGCCTTTATTTAGGAGAGACAGACATTTTATTTAAGGGGGAAATCTGATGCTTACAAATTCATCCGCTACCCTTTATCACTATGACGAGGAAAGGGAATCGTGGATTCGTTCATACTTCCCCTGCGCTTTTATATACCGCAGCACATCTTCTTCATTAAACCCTACTACCTTTTCTCCAAAAAACCGGGCAGTAATCAGAATTCCTAACTATGCAAAAACGAAAATTGCCTTGGGGGATTATGTTTTAATCGGCAAGGGGGCGGAAGAAATTCCTTCCTCTGCCCTTTGCCTTAAAGTTACTGCTTTTGCAGAAAATAATTTCGGCACAAACCCACATCTTAAAATCATTTGTGCCTGACTTGGGAGGATTCTATGTTTCTTGATATTATTTCAGATTTTCTATCTTCTTGCCCCTTATTTTCGGGGAAAAATATTACACAAAACTATCTTTCTCCTTCCCTCTCATCTGTCGGCATTTTTCAAGTTGCCGAAAACCCCATTTTAAAATCCTACACTGACGGCGGGGCTCTTTATCAGACCGTTTTCAAGCTTATTTTAAGAGAGCCCACATCCACCACCAATAACTTTTCTTCATTTTTTTCTTCCTTTTCTTCCTGGGTTGAGTCGGTAAACTTTCCTGCCGCTCTTCCCTCTTTGGGGGATAGTTTCTCCCCTGTTTCTTTATCTATCTTAAATAGCGGAAAGGTTTCTCTCTCTCCTTCTTTTTCGGAGGCGGAAATCCTTTGCCGTTTCACATATACCAGATAATCCGTATCAGTCCGTACATACGGTAAAATCAAAACTGCGGACAGAAAGGTTTTTTGTTATGAGTAAACTTAAAAGAAGTGAAAAACTTGCTTTCTTGGCTGTTACAAACGGCGAAGAGACAACTTATCACAGACTTAAAAACTTTACTGAATTTTCAGTAAGTAAAAACCCTGTTAACTACTCCCGTCAGTATATTGACGAGGACTTTAAACGCAACGATGTTGTCAGCTATGCTCCATCCGTTTCATACAGCTTTGACTATGATAACGAGAACGCATCCCACCAGATTATTGTTAATATTACTGACAATGAGTTAGTTGGAGACGGCGCTCTTGTAAACATTGTTTTTGTTGATACCGCCAATAATGCAGGCGGAGAATGCACAGCTTCGCTCAGACAGTGGTCTGTTGTTCCCGATAAAGAGGGAAGCGACTCTACCGCTTATGATTACAGCGGAACTTTCTATGCAAACGGCAAAAGAATTGTGGGCACTGCAACAACCGAAGATAACTGGGAAACTTGCTCCTTTGTGGCTTTATGATAGGTTTTCTTACCAAGCCACATCCTGATTTTCTTTTAATTTCAGGCAGGGAATATAAAATCAATACCGATTTTCGCGTATGGATGGAAATCTCGGAGATATTTTCAGAGGAAAATATCTCCCCTGCCGACAAAATCATAAAAATCTTTTCTCTTATCTTTACTTCTTCTGTCTTGCCGTCATCCGTTGCTGAAGCTATTAAATCAATAGGAGAATTCTTAGCCCCCTTTCCCTCACTACCTGAGGGAAAGGGAAAAGGCGGCAACACAGCTTTTTCTTTCTCCCATGACGGCGGACTTATTTATGCCGCGTTTCTTTCCCAATACGGCATAGATTTGACCTCCGCCCGTCTTCACTGGTGGAGGTTTTTAGCTTTATTTTTCGCTCTTGATTCTTGCAAGTTTACGGAGATTGTTAAAATAAGGACTTTGGATTTATCCACAATTAAAGACACAAATGAAAAGCGTTTTATCCGCAAACTAAAACGCCTTTACCGACTTCCTTCTGATGCGCCCCGTATGTCAGAGGAAATCGGCAAAATTTTTTAAGGAGTTGATTTTATGCCATACAACACTGACGCCGAAAAGGCAAATACGGCAAAAGAGGAAATTGAAATTGAAAGACAAAAAAACGAGGAGCTTTTAAAACTTCAGAAAAACTATAATTTAAGCTATATTGCTTCTCTTAAAAATCTTACAAAAGAAGAGAAGAAAATTATGACCGCTCTTAAAGCCGAAATCAAGGATATTTACGCCTCTCTTTCTCAGGTGGCAGAAGAAAATATCGAAAAGGTTTTAAACAGTCAGGAAAAGCTTTTGAAAAAGCTTTCTGCTCACAAAAACTACACCCACTCCCATTTTAATGTCTACGGCGGTGGGGAAAACGGCGGCCTTTTAAGCTATGATATGCTAAACGATTATTCAGCAGCAAACCGTGAGCTTATGGAATACTATAAGGCCATTGCCGCTATTAAAGAAAGGCTTAATGAGGGCGGGTTTGACTCATCCTTAATGAGCGGATTTTTGTCCTCTCTTTCCGATATGTCAGTTACGGAAGGGAGCAAATTTCTCTCCCTTTTGCTTAATTCCTCTGACGCAGATTTTGGGAGAGTTGTACAAGGATACTCAGAAAACCAAAATCTTACAAAAAGAATTTCAGCAGGGCTTTACTCCGAAGATTTCACTTTGGCAGTTGATAAAACCGCATCATATATGAAAGCTGAGCTTGAGAAACTAGGCTTTGAAATTCCTGAAAGCTTCACATTAAGCGGAACTATTTCTGCTGAAAATTTCGGCTATGCTTTTGTTAAAAACCTCGAAAAACAGCTTGAAAATGTCAGAAGTATGATTTCGGTTTTCAGTTCTTCTCTTGCTTCTCCGTCATATTCTTTCAGTCTTTCGGGGAATAACCCAACCCCTACTACAAATGTTACTTATAACCAAAGCTTCACGGTGGGTTCTTCCAAAGACTCGACTTTTGAACAAATAACTGCCTGGGAAAATGCAACTACTCAGGCCAGATTAAGGGGGCAATAAATATGTCATACATTGTTTATAAAAACGATTTAGGGGAGCTTACCTTCTCCGGTGGTCTCTCCGATTTTTCAATTCGCGAAATTGTTGGGCTTGGCACCCCTGAGAAAAAATATCAGACACGGGAATATCTTGATTTTGACGGGCAGAGAACCCTTTCTTCCCACTTTGCCCCAAGAACAATCACTATGTCCTTTGATATTTCAGGGAAAGACACTTCCGCCCTTACAGCAAAGCTTTATAAAATCTTATCAAAAGAGGGGACTCTTTACACCTATTTTGATACCTCCTGCCGAAGGATTACGGTAAATCAGGTCAAGGTAGATTCCTTTACCCGCAACAGCTCTCGCTCACGCTCTTTCGTGGCACAGTTTGTTTGCGACAATCCTTATTTTTTTGATACTCAAACTGTTTCTATGCCTTGCTATGAAACTATAAAAAACATCAGATATAATGAGGAAAACGGAAAATGGAATCTAGACACCCCCACAATCTGGGGTGCGAAAAACAATAATCTTCTTCTTTTAAACACAGGAGATATCCGTGCCTATCCTACATTTAAAATTCACTCCCTTGGAAACTCAGATAGCTCAAACGGAATCGAACTTTTAAGGGTTAAGCCCGACTCCCCAAGCGAGATAATTCAAAGGTTTGCTCTTTCCTATGCTTTAACCGACGGAGAAACCCTCACTATTTCTTTTGACCCCCGCTCTGATTTAGACCGGCGGTATTTAAAAAGCAGTCTTGGGGTTAATCTTCTTCCTTTCCGTGATGAAAATTCAAGTCTTTCTGACTTTTATTTAGAGCCGGGGGAAAACAGGATTATACTTAACAATTTAAGCACAGGAAACATCCTCTCTGCATCACTTTCTTACGAAAATCAATACATAGAGGGGGTTTATTAAATGGAGCTTTTTCTTTACGATTTTGAGGGAAATGAGCTTGGGACAACCGACAAAGTTATTTCTTCATACCGAAAGTTATCTTTTAACGACATAGGTTCTTCTGAGTTCCATATTGATACTCAGGACCCCCTCTCCTGCATTATAGCAGAAAATGATTATCTCATTTTAGAGCAGGACGGGATTTTCCAGGATATCGTTATCGGTCATAAAACCGAGGATGACTTTACCATATATTGCCGCTCGCTTTCCTGGCTTTTATCTAAAATGATTGTTCCCCCGAAATCCCTTTCAGGCTCTGCCAAAACCCTAGCCGAGACACTTCTTAAAAGTTCCTACGGGTGCGATATTTCTTTGGGGAATGTGGCTGATTTATCCAAATCTTCTTCCTTTGAATCAAATAGGGTTACCCTTCTTTCCGACTCCCTTAAAGCCACTCTTGACTTAGTAAACGGAGGACACTCTGTTCGTTTTTCCCACGGAGATAATAAGTTTTATCTTGATATTTTAAAGGGAGAAAATATGGATTTATATATTTGCGAGGACGAGGAAACTTTGGAAAGTTTTACAACAGAAAAGGACTTATTGGACCTTTCAAATTCCTTTTCCTATCAGATGCCCATCCCCGTTATTTCGACCTGGAATGTTTATAATAATTCTCCAAGTCTCGTAAACAACAAAGCATCAAATTTCGGAAAATGTTATCGCGTAACAAATGCATCTGACGGTATCACTCGCTTCGGCTATACCTGGGAAAACGGCGACTATATTTACTGCAAGAGCGAGGACGGAAAGTGGAAAAAGAGTCTTTCTGTTCCCGACCCAATTTATGTTTATGTCCCCGATATTTCTGTTTCAAATAAATATAAATGGTACAGCATTTCAAGTGGCTCCACTAAGGAGGAAGGGCTCGCCTCTCTCTCAGAGCTTATAGCAAAACGGCAGTTTTCCGTTTTCCCTAAAAACATCCAATTCTCAAGGGATTATTCCCTGGGGGACTTTGTTACGGTGCAATATAAATCCAACGGCAAAATCAAAACATCTCTTTGTCAGGTTACGGACATAGTCCTCAGCCGTGACAATTTAAAAACAGTAGAAAATCCCACTTTAAAGGAGGTAAAATAAATGGCTTATATCAGCAAATTCAAATCTGACACAGCCTATTCAAACCTTGACATAAACGAGGTTTTATCAGCAATCACAGGGGCAGGAGTTGCCCCTTCCTCTCCTAATGACATCCTCGCAAATGTTGCAGAAAGCGGTGTTACCCTTTCTGATAAGCGCTGTGAGGTTTCCTGGGCAGATGAAGATAGAACTTCTGTTAAAATAGGAAGCGGAACAGTTATTATGCCTGACGGAAGCTATATTATTATTTCAGACGAGGTTCTTCCTGTTACAGGGGAAGAACTGCACTATGTTTATATATACAGCGATTTAATTCATCAGAATATTCCCCTCTGCGAAAAAACACTGCCTCAAGACGGCAGAGATTATGTTCTTCTTGCAACTGTTGAAAACGGGCAGATAAACGACAAGCGTCCTCTCGCCTTTTCAAAAATTGCAAACTATGGCTCCCGACCGATTATTGAAGTCAGTCCTTCTTTGGGAATACCCCAAAAAACCATTCCGGCAGGAACACCTCTTTTTACCTTAGACATTGGGGAGGGGTATTCAAAGGCAATTATCTTGTCTCAGGATAAGGGGCTTTTTGCCATCTATAACTTCGAAAAGGGCCTATTCGATATATCTTTTCCTCTTGGAGGAAGCAGGCTTTATCAGAATCAGGAAAGTTTTTCTCTCCCGTCAGTAGGAAGTGTAAAGCTTGCCTATGTTAACGGAACTTTAAGCCTGACTTCCAAAAAGGATTTATACACCCGTTCAGAAAGTGGCTATACCGTATATTTAACTGTATTTTAAAATCAGAAAGGACATCTTATGGACAAACTACTTAGCAAAGCAAACTCTCTCTGGGGAATGGCTGTTGCACTTTTATCCTCTCTTTTCGGGAGGTTCTGGTATCTATTCGCGGCTTTTTTAATCTTAAATCTTGTGGATTATATAACAGGCATCATTAAAGCAAAGCTTTCTTTAAAGGAGAGCTCTGCCAAAGGCCTTTTGGGCATTATCAAAAAGGTCGGGTATTGGGTTGTTATTTCCCTTTCCTTTTTCATCTCCCTGTCTTTTGAAAATATGGGGAGCGCAATCGGCCTTGACCTTTCCTTTACACGGCTTTTAGGCTGGTTCACCCTTGCAACTTTCATTATAAACGAAATCCGCTCAATATTAGAGAACTTAATCGCTCTTGGGGTTGATGTTCCGTCTTTTTTAACAACGGGACTTGAAATAGCCGCAAAGGCTGTGGATGAGCAGAAAGGCGGCGTCAAATAATGAATATAATCGAAAATGATTTTTCCTGGAAAGGAAGTCTTGAAAAACGAACCACCACTGACTATATAATTCTTCATCATCGCGCAGGCGAGGGGGATGCCAAAAGCATTCACTCAGGCCACCTTAAAAACGGTTGGAGCGGAATGGGCTATCATTTTTATATCCGCAAAGATGGAAGCATCTTTCGAGGAAGGCCTATTAACACGGTTGGCGCTCACACCCTTGGGAAAAATGCAGTTTCAATCGGTGTCTGCTTTGAGGGGAATTATCACTCCACAGATAAAAATATGCCCGAGGCACAGCTTGATTCAGGCAGAGAGCTTATCTCTTATCTCAGAGGCCTTTTCCCCGATGCCCAAGTTAAAAGGCACTGCGACTTTCAAGCTACCGCTTGCCCGGGGCAATATTTCCCCTTTGACAAGGTAACCGCCTCATCTATCGTTCTTATTGAAACTCCTGAGGAGATAACAAAAGAGCTTTCCGAAAAACATTTTAACATTGACGACCCAAAAGGGTTTATTCTTGCCTTAGATAAGGCGAAAAAAGAAAACTCCCCAATGTATTGGGGATATTATAAATTAGTTAACCCAACAAAAAACCGACTCAAATGAGTCGGTTTTTTGTTATATCTGATTTTCATTTAAAACTTCAATTCCGTTTTCCATAAAGAGCTTTGCGGTTATGCCGTCCCCTTCTTTGAGCGTTCCCGAAAAGGTTCCGTCATAGATTCTTCCTTTTCCGCAGGAGGGACTTTTCGCTTTCAAAACGGCTTTCTTTGCGTCATTTTGGAGTGCTATACTAAGGGCGATTTCCGCTCCCTTTTTATATTCTTTCGTGTTGTCGCTCCCGTCTTTTCCGATGACACTCTCCCCTATAATTTCAGAGGGGTGTCTTGGGGTTTTAAGTCCCCCCATAACCTCGGGGCAGACGGGAATGAGGTTATATTTTTCTTTAAGATTGATAACCACTTGGCAGGGCTTACTTTTCCCGTCATAACGGCAGCTCTCACCAAGGAGGCAAGCGCTTACAATTATATTTTCTTTCATATTATTTCGTTCCTGTTGAGCCGAATCCGCCCTGACCTCTTACAGTTTCGGAAAGCTCCTCTGCCTCAATATATTCCGCTGTAAAATAAGGAGTTATTACCATCTGGGCAACTCTCTCCCCGTGCTCGATAACCCTTTCTTCCCTGCCGTGGTTATGGATTGCAACCATAATCTCCCCACGGTAGTCACAATCAATAACCCCAACCTTATTGGCAGGCGCTAAATCCTTTTTGCTGGCAAGTCCGCTCCGGGCATAAACCAATCCAACCGTATTTTCAGGAAGCTCTACCGCAATCCCTGTATGGATTAAAACGGTCTCTGACGGCGCAATAGTTACGCTTTCCGAAAGGCAGGCATAAAGGTCCGCCCCTGCGGCATATTGGCTTCCATAAGTTGGAGTTGTCGCCTTTTCATCAAGCTTTTTAATATTCACTTTAAGTTTCATATTTTTCACCTCTTAATTAACTTTTTTGCATATCCTCGCCACGCATTCTATGTGGGGCGTACCGGGGAACATATCTACCGGCTGGATAACCTCGGTTTCATAGCCTTTTTCTTTAAGATAAGCCAAGTCTCTTGCAAGGGTTGAGGCTTTGCAGGAAACATAGACAATTTTTTCAGGCTCTACTTTCGCCACCGTATCAAGAAGAGCTTTGTCGCAGCCTTTTCTTGGGGGGTCCAAGATTACCGCATAAGGCTTTCCGCCCTCTTTTATAAGTTTATCCGTCAGCTTTTCCGCCGCACCTACATAATATTTGCTGTTTTTGATTTTGTTTAGCTTTGCGTTTTCTATTGCATTTTCAACTGCATCAGGGATAATTTCAACCCCCACCAAATTTCTCGCCTCAGAGGCACTATACTGACCGATTGTTCCTATTCCGCAGTATAAATCCCAGACGGTTTTATCCTTTATATCTCCCAAAAATTTCTTAACCGTGTCATAGAGCACCTTGGTCTGTTTCGGGTTGACCTGATAAAAGGACAGCGGAGAAATTTTAAACTTAAAATCCCCGATATTATCATACATAAAGTCCTGACCATAGAGAGTTTTAAGCTTATCCCCCAAAACAACATTTGTTCTTCTCGGGTTTATATTCTGAACAATTCCCCAGAGAGGAACTCCCGTATTTTTAATTTTCTCAATGAGTTTCTCTTTCTTTGGAATTTCCTCAGATAGAGTTACGACAGTAACAAGGGTTTTTCCGCCACCTGACCTTGTATAGACATTTCTTATGCAGCCTTTATGGGTTTCCTCGTTATAGCCCTCTACCTTTTCTTCCTGCATAAATTCCTTAACGATGCGAAGGATTTTAACGGAGTCTTCATTCTGGATTATGCAGTTTTGTGTGTCAATAATCCTATGGCTATGACGGGCATAAAGGCCTGCGCCGCTTACCCCTACGGGAAACTGTGCCTTGTTTCGATAGTGGCAACGCTCGCCACCTAAAACGGGAAGAATGTCTGTTTCTATTTTCCCTATTCGCTCAATGCAGTCCCTGACATCCGCCCATTTATAAGAAAGCTCTTCCTCATAGTCGGCATTACGCCAGGCGCAGCCTCCGCACTGATAAAAATATTCGCAGTCGGATTTAATTCTCTTTTCCGAGGGAGTTATAACCTCTAAAAGTTTGCCGATTGCATAGCTCTTTTTCACTTTTATAATCTGAACTCTGACCTTTTCATTAAGGAGGGCATAAGGAACAAAAACGGCAAGGTTTTCATATCGTCCTACACCGCTTCCGTCGTCTGTCATTCCATTTATTATAATTTCAGCTATATCGTTTTTCTGCATACTATCCCCTATAATTCAACTCGCCATTGAAGTGCTTTTGAAAGCGTAACCTCGTCGGCAAATTCCAGTTCTCCCCCAACGGGGATTCCGTGGGCAATTCTTGTCACTTTAACTCCGAATGGCTTGGCAAGTTTAGAAATATACATGGCCGTTGTTTCCCCCTCTAAGTTAGGGTTTGTCGCCATAATTATTTCCTTAACCTCGCCGGTTGCAATTCTGCCCATAAGCTCTTTTATTTTTATGTCATCGGGCCCGATATTCTCCATTGGGGAAATTGCCCCGTGAAGAACATGGTAAAGCCCTTTGAATTCGTTGGTTTTCTCCATTTGGAGAACATCTTTCGGACTTTCAACAACGCAAATAACGCTTCTGTCCCTTTGTTCACTCTGACAAAGAGGACAAAGGTCCTCCTCGGAAAAGTTTTGACAAACAGAGCAATATTTAATCTTAGACTTCGCCTCGATTATTGCCTTTGCGAACTTGTCCGTCTTCTCTTTGGGGAGATTAACGATATGATAAGCAAGGCGCCTTGCAGTCTTGCTTCCAATCCCCGGAAGCTTTTCAAATTCCTCTATTAAATTTTGAAGGGGCATTACATAATAATCCATATTTCCCTCTCCTTAATATAACCGCCGTGTTAAGCGGATTTCTTTTCCAGTGTGTTTTCCTGATTTTTGTATATAACGAATTTGCAGAATAAAAATTCCAAAATGAGATTTGACGCCATTGTTACGGCGAGGACTATATACTCATTAACCCTTGCAGATGCAAGTTGCCCGAGATATGTTGAAACAGGTGTAAACACTGCATAAAACCCAAAAAGTTTAAGCATTGCGATAGGGACATTTACGGCAGACTTAAAGGTATATTGTCTGTTCAGGGTAAAGTTCCAGACAATGGACAATATCAGAGCAGTCAAATAAGCAGGCCAGTATATCCAACCAAAGACCTCATTGAATATGGCAAAAGATACTGCCTGAATTATTCCGGCGGACGCCGAAAAAAGCGCAAACTTTATCACTTGAAAAACTGATTCTTTTTTCATAGTATTTCCCCTTTATTTTTCGTTATTTTATCCCTAAAATCTACTTATAATAATTATAACATTTTTATTTTTCATTTTCAATCTTTTTGAATAATTTTTCTTCCGCAGGAAATAAATAAACCGATGGAACATTCCATCGGTTTAAGAAAGGATGAGTTACATGAAAAATACTAATTCCCCAATTACATTCGGGAAAGTTCTTATGGAAAACAGCGAGGCCATGGATAAATATCTGCGCCTTCCTAAAAATATTCAGGAGAAAATTCTTTATACATCCGAGCAGATTACCTCAGAAAAGGAAATGCAAGCCTTCGTCAACTCCATAAACGATTTATAACACAACAAAAAGCCTTGTGCCGTTCCCGACCAAAGCTTTTCTTTTTTCTTTCGTTATTATTAGTTGTTACCCCAGTCAAACACCTGTGCCTTAGTGTTTAAACCGTTATCATTTCCACTTGAAATACCAAAAAGAGTATAGAAATCAGTTGCGCAAACAACCTCTTCGGATTCAAGGGAAATCTTTTCAATTACAGGTGCTTCGTAACCCTTCTTCATTTCAATTTCACCTTCCTCAAAATCACAAAATTGTGAAAATCACAACATAACATACTTAATTAAATATCTTGCACAATATGTAAATAGCAGTCGAAAAACATCCAGAATAAAAAGTCCATCTCAATACTGCGCAATCGTATTATAACACATCCTTTTTAAAATTGTAAGGCTTTTTTCAAAATTTTTTTATTTTTTTTATAGACAAATTTCGCTTCTTATATTAAAATGTTATTATATCAGTATTTAGGAGCGTTTTTAATGAAACAAAAAAGTGTTTTTATTTGCAGTGAATGTGGGAATCAGTCCCCAAAATGGATGGGGAAATGCACAATGTGCGGAAGCTGGAACACTATGGAAGAAGAAATTATTCTCCCATCTTCCTCCCCCGTGGTTTCTTTTTCTTCCCCCTCTTCTCCGAAAAAGATTGCGGAAATAGATTCTTCCACCGAAGTTCGTCAAGGGACAGGAATGAGCGAGCTTGACAGAGTACTGGGCGGCGGACTTGTTAAGGGCTCTTTCGTTTTAGTTGGTGGAGACCCCGGCATCGGTAAGTCTACTCTCCTTCTTCAGATTTGCGAATTTTTGGGACAGACTTCAAAAATTCTCTATGTGTCAGGAGAGGAATCTCCAAATCAGATTAAGCTCAGAGGAGAGCGTCTTAAAATCAAGACAGACAATCTTAAAGTATATTCCGAAACAAATATGAACTACATAAAAAACGCAATCGCAGAGGAAAACCCTGATATTATTATTGTTGACTCTGTTCAGACAATGTTAAATCCTGAAATCGGCTCATCCCCCGGGAATGTTTCTCAGATAAAGGATGTTACATCCTCTTTTATGCGAATTGCAAAGGATAATAATATAACCGTTTTCTTAGTTGGCCATGTTACAAAAGACGGCGCCATCGCAGGACCTAAAATTTTAGAGCATATGGTTGATACCGTTCTTTATTTTGAAGGGGACAACCAACAATCATACCGAATTCTTCGTGCCGTTAAAAACCGATTCGGCTCTACAAACGAAATCGGTGTTTTCGAAATGGAAGCCGGCGGTCTTTCTCAGGTGGCAAATCCATCCGAAGCTCTTTTATCGGGACGGCCCGAGGACTCAATCGGTTCTTGTATTTGTTGCAGTATGGAGGGAACTCGCCCTGTTCTTGCAGAAATTCAGGCCCTTGTTTCTCCAACCTCTTTCGGTAACCCCCGAAGAATGACTCAGGGCCCTGACCTGAATCGTGTTTTAATGCTTCTTGCGGTTATGGAAAAACAATCGGGGTTGCACATAAATTCATATGACGCATATGTTAATATTGTAGGAGGCTTTAAGATTTCCGAGACGGCAACGGACCTTGGAATTGTTCTGGCTCTTGCGTCAAGTTTCAGAAATCGCGGTCTTGACAAGGGAATCGTTGCAATCGGCGAGGTTGGCTTAACCGGAGAGACACGAAGCGTCAGCTTTTTGGAGGGACGAATACAAGAAGCGGAGAAAATGGGATTTACCACTTGTCTCATTCCTTATATCAATTCAAAGAAGCTTCGTAAGTTCGAAAACATTGAGGTTATCCCTGTTAAACATATCAAAGACGCAATCAATAAATTTTTGTAAAATCTTACAAAAATGAAAAAATATTGGAAAAATGTTTGAAATTACATAAAATTGTGGTATAATATATGTAGGAAACTTTATTTCACATTTTATCATAACGACCCACGGGCTTTATCGGGCGGTTATATAAATGTAAATACTTCTTTATGACAAAAAACATGGACGGTAAACTGGAAGGAGTTGATACATTTGTTTAAAATAGGAGACAATGTTATGTATCCTATGCATGGGGCAGGTGTTATTGTCGGCATTGAGGAAAAGGAAATCTTAGGTGAAATGCGCAAATATTTCGCCGTCCAGATTTCAAAGAAAAACATTAAAGTTCTTCTCCCTGTTGATAATCTTGAAGTTACGGGTATCCGAAATATCGTTTCTGCTGACGAAGCAAACGAGGCAATCAATTTTTTCAAGGACTTAGAAGATGAAGACAATGTGAGCTGGAATCAACGATATCGCGACAATATGGATAAATTGAAATCCGGCACAATCAAAGAAGTTGCTTATGTTACCAAAACTCTTCTTTTAAGGGACAAGAAAAAATCCCTTTCCAATGCAGAGCGAAAGATTCTTAGCAACGCCAAAAGCGTTTTCATTTCAGAGCTTGAAACTGCGAAAAATATGAGCTGTGAAGAGATTGAATCGTTGCTCGGTATTTAATCGGATGGGAAAACCCAATAAGGTTTAAGGATGGAATTATGGACAAATCAGGATGCACAGCCGTTATCGTTGCGGCAGGAGACAGTTTAAGAATGAAAAGCCTTGGGAATAAACAATTCCTGAGGCTTTTAGGTATGCCTGTTTTGGCTCACACCATTAAGGCATTCGAAGAAGCTTCCTCAGTTGACAATATTATTATTGTTACAAAGGAAAGCCTTATTCCTGATGTCCAAAACATTATAGATGAATATAGTTTCAAGAAGGTAGCTGAAGTTATAAAAGGCGGGGGCACTCGCCAGGAATCCGTTTATAACGGACTTCTGAGCGCCGAGGGGGCCTTTCTTGTTGCCATTCACGACGGTGCAAGACCGCTCATATCTCCCGAAAAGATTGACGAGGCGGTAAGTCGGATCGTAGCCATGTCGTTCTGTGAGCCAAGG
>JAZSPE010000224.1:0-3266 GCA_045537265.1 Clostridia bacterium
AATGAATTTGCTTTGTGCAAAATGTAAGAAAAATTTAGCCGTTGTTTTTATAAGTAAGATGGAAGGCGGAAAGCGTGTTGACGAAGGATATTGCTTAAAATGCGGTAGAGAGCTTAACCTTATTTCCGAGGATATGCTGGGAAGCTTAGGCGGTCAGCTGGGTCTTTCCAAAGAGGATTTTGAGGCGGCAGCGGAAGAGATGGAAGGTATGTTTGACGGCGATATGGACATGAGCCAGCTCGGAGCGGCTTTTGCAGGAATAATGCCTGAAGAGGATATGGATGACGAGGATGGCGCTGAGGGAAAGAATCCTTTCAGCCTCTTTGCAAACTTTACAGGTAAAAAGGATAAAGAAAACGAAGTTGGCAAAAGTAAAGCTAAAAAAGATAAGAAAGAGAAGAACGAAAGAAAGTTTCTTGAAATGTATGGCACGAACCTTACCCAAAAGGCAAAGGACGGGCTTATTGATAATGTAATCGGCAGAGATTTGGAAATGAACCGCGTAATCCAGATTTTAAACAGGAGAACAAAGAATAACCCCTGTTTAATTGGCGAACCTGGCGTTGGTAAAACTGCTATTGCAGAAGGTTTGGCGGTTAAAATCGCGAAAGGGGAAGTCCCTGAAAAGCTTCTTGATTATGAGATTTATTTAATTGATATGACGGCTATGGTGGCGGGAACTCAATTCCGCGGTCAATTTGAATCAAGACTTCGAAACCTTATAAAAGAGGTTAAAACTCTTGGCAATATCGTTTTGGTAATTGACGAGGTTCATTCTATCGTTAAAGCGGGAGATGCCGACGGTGCAATGAGCGCAGGAAATATCTTAAAACCTGCCCTCTCCAAAGGAGAAATTCAGGTAATCGGCGCAACCACACTTGAAGAATACAGAAAATATATCGAAAAAGATTCAGCCTTAGAGAGAAGATTTCAGGTTGTTTTGGTTGAAGAGCCGACAGTTGAGGAAACTGTTGAAATTTTAAGAGGAATCAAAGGCTACTATGAGGATTATCATAAGGTTAAAATAACTGATGATATAATAAGAACTGCGGCTGTTTTATCCGAAAGATATATAACGGAGCGGTTCCTACCCGACAAAGCAATCGATGTTATTGACGAGGCCGCATCAAGAGCAAACCTTGAAAATAAGGCGTTGGTAAGGCTTTCCAAAGCGGAGAAAAATCTTGCAAGTCTTATTGAAGAAAAGGCAAGTCTTGACGGCAAGGAAGCCTTAGAAGAAGCAGATTACGCTCTTCTTGCGGAGATTAAAAGCGCAACCTTAAAAGCAGAGGAAGAGATTGCAAAAATCAAGGCTGAAATGAAGGATATCTATATCACAACCGAAAACCTTGCAGAAGTTATTGAGGCGTGGACCAAAATCCCTGTTAAAAATATTACCGAATATGAAAGCAACCGCCTTGTAAACTTAGAAGAAAGACTCCACGAGAGAATTGTTGGCCAAAATGAAGCGGTTGAGAATGTTGCAAGAGCAATTCGCCGTAAGCGCGTGGGGATAAGCCTTAAAAGACGCCCCGTGTCTTTTATTTTCGTAGGCCCCACAGGGGTTGGTAAAACCGAACTTGTAAAGCAGATCGCAAGAGAGGTTTTTGACAGCGAAGAGGCCCTCATCCGTCTCGATATGTCCGAATTTATGGAGAAACATTCCGTTGCAAAGCTTATTGGTTCTCCTCCGGGATATGTGGGATATGACGATGCAGGTCAGCTTACTGAAAAAATCCGTAGACATCCGTATTCTGTTATCTTGCTGGACGAAATTGAAAAAGCTCATCCGGATATTTTCAATATGCTCCTTCAAATACTTGACGACGGAAGAATAACCGACAGCCACGGCAAAACGGTTTCCTTTGAAAATACTATTATAATTATGACCTCCAATGCAGGAAGTGATTTAAAATCAAATATAGCAGGATTTTCAGGGGAAGAAGGAAGAAATGCTCAGCTTAAAGTTGATAAAGCACTCAAAGAAATGTTCAGACCTGAATTTTTGAATAGGGTTGACGAAATTGTTATCTTTAATGAGTTATCAAAAGACGAGCTTTCGGATATAATAACCCTTATGACCAAGGAACTGAGCCAGGGCCTTTTGGAAAAGGGGATTTCTCTTGAACTAAGCGAAAGCGCAAAAGAGCTTATATTAAAAGAAGCTTATAAACCGCAATATGGGGCAAGACCAATGAGACGATATATTGAAAGACATATAGAGGATTTAATTGCTCAGGCTCTTATTGAAGGAAGCATAAGTGCAGGTAACACCGCGGTAATTGAAGAGAAAAATGGTAAAATAAACCTTACCATAAAAAAATAAAAAAATTGGAAAAAATACTTGACAAGAATGGGTTTGTTTGGTATACTATCAAGGTCGGTCGATAAGTGAGACCTACCAAGCGGGTGTAGTTCAATGGTAGAATGTCAGCCTTCCAAGCTGAACACGTGGGTTCGATTCCCATCACCCGCTCCATTTTTTATTTTGCGCCTGTAGCTCAGCTGGATAGAGCAATTGCCTTCTAAGCAATGGGTCAGGAGTTCGAGTCTCTTCAGGCGCGCCATAACACGGTGGGTATAGCTCAGTTGGTTAGAGCGCTAGATTGTGGCTCTAGAGGTCGTCGGTTCGACTCCGATTATCCACCCCATTAATCAAAACTATGCATTTATATTTGGCATGAGGCATAAGCCTCAGCAAGAGGATTGGGATGTCGCCAAGTTGGTAAGGCACCGGATTCTGATTCCGGCATTTCGTAGGTTCGAGTCCTGCCATCCCAGCCAATTTTCTTTGGGCTGTAGCCAAGTGGTAAGGCACTAGATTTTGATTCTGGCATTTCGTAGGTTCGAGTCCTGCCAGCCCAGCCAAACCTTTGAAATGTTTTAAAAATTAAATATATGATCCATTAGCTCAGTTGGCAGAGCACTTGACTTTTAATCAAGGTGTCCCGCGTTCGAGTCGCGGATGGCTCACCATTTTTTTCTTATCAACACTTTCGGTAGATATTGGGCTATCGCCAAGTTGGTAAGGCACCGGATTCTGATTCCGGCATTTCGGAGGTTCGAGTCCTTCTATCCCAGTTTAATACGGGCCGTTAGCTCAGATGGTAGAGCACTTGACTTTTAATCAAGTTGTCCGGGGTTCGATTCCCCGACGGCTCACGGAAAGAGAGTATCAGTAATGGTACTCTCTTTTTTTGCATAGACGATAAAATAAATCTTCGGGGAATCGAACCCTGAGAGGGCATCATCCCTTGATTTTGGAT
>JAZSPE010000186.1:0-4604 GCA_045537265.1 Clostridia bacterium
CTTTTAACAACCCTTATAAGCTCTTCCTTTTCCTTTCTTGCTCTGCATACAACACACATACGAAGAGGATACATAATATCCCTCCCTTATTCTGCTTTAAGGTCGATTTTCCATCCTGTAAGTCTCGCTGCAAGTCTTGCATTCTGACCTTCCTTACCGATTGCAAGGGAGAGCTGGTCTTCCGGAACAACCGCATAACAGGTCTTATTTTCTTCATCCACACGGATTGAAAGAACCTTAGCCGGACTTAAAGCCTGGCTAACATATTCAGCAGGGTCGTCACTATACTTAATAATGTCGATTTTTTCGCCTCTGAGCTCGTCAATGACCGCCTGTACTCTCATGCCCTTTGTGCCGATACATGTGCCCACAGGGTCAACATTTGGCGAATTGGAAGCAACTGCAATCTTGCTTCTTGAACCCGGTTCACGAGTTAAGCCTTTAATTTCAATAATTCCCTGCTTAATTTCAGGAACTTCAAGCTCAAAGAGGCGTCTAACTAAGCCCGGATGTGAACGGGAAACCAAAAGATGGAGACCCTTAACAGAGTTTGCAACTTCGATTACGAAAACCTTATATCTTTCCCCAACCTTATACTTGTCAGTCTTAACCTGTTCGTTAGGCATTAAAACTGATTCGGCATTTTCAAGCTCAAGCATAATGTTTCTCTTTTCGATTTTTCTTACCATTGCTGTCATAATGTCGTTTGTTCTGTCAGAAAATTCGTCAAACATTTTTTCTCTTTCAGCTTCGCGGATTCTCTGGAGAACAACATTTCTTGCTGTCTGAGCTGCTATTCTTCCGAATGCCGCAGGAGTAACTTCTCTTTCAACTATGTCTCCAACCTCATAGTTAGGATTGATTTCTCTTGCTTCGCTAACGGAAATCTCGCTTTCCTTATCCTCAACCTCTTCAACAACAGTTTTGCGGGCATATACGCTTATTTTACCCGTTTTTTCATCAATGTTGACTTTAATGTCGGAAACAGCGCCAAAGTTCTTCTTATAAGCACTTATAAGAGCTGTGTTAAGGGCGTCGATAACGACATCACGGCTTATTCCTTTTTCCTTTTCGATTTCGTCAAGTAATGTAAATAACTCTGCACTCATTTTTTTTAAACACTAACCTTTCTATTTTAAAATCCAAAATGAAGCTTTACATAAGTAGTTTCATTTAATTTAATACTGATTTTTTCTCCTTCAAGGTCAATTGACACTTCGTCGCCTTCAAGACCTAAAAGCTCTCCGCAAAGGTTTTTCGAGCCGTTATACGCCTTATAAAGACCTATGTCAACCAGCTCGCCTTTATACATTTCAAAATGTTCATCCTGTCTTAGCTTTCTCTCAATACCGGGAGAGGAAACTTCAAGGAAATAGTTATTTGAAATAGGGTCGTTCTTATCTAAGATACTGCTCAGTTCACGGCTTATCGCCTCGCACTCGTCAATAGTTATTCCGCCTTCACGGTCAACATAAACACGCAAGAACCAGGAATTTCCTTCTTTGACATACTCAACATCATAGACAAAGCACCCGTTTCCTTCTGCAATCGGTTTTACCATATCAAGGACAGTTTTTTCTGTTTTTGAATACATCCTTTCACCTCCAAAGGTTTAATTAAGCAAAGAAGTGAGGCTCACGCCTCACTTCAAGATGTCTCTTATTAAACTCTATACATATACTAGCATAGAAATCGCCATTTGTCAAGACTTATTTATAATTTTGGCAAGTTCATCCATAAAGGAATTTATGTCTTTAAACTGTCTGTAAACGGAGGCAAATCTTACATATGCAATATCGTCAAGCTTTTGGAGTCTTTCCATTACCATTTCGCCGATTTTTTCGGTGGAAACCTCTTTCTCCAAAAGGTTGTAAAGCTTTGTTTCGATTTCTTCAACAACGCCTTCAATATCTTTTAATGAAATAGGGCGTTTTTCACAAGCTCTTACAAGACCGTTGATAATCTTATCTCTGTCAAAGCTTTCTCTTGTTCCGTCCTTTTTCACAACGATAATCGGAATGCTTTCAATCTTTTCGTAAGTTGTAAATCTCTTTCCGCATTCCAAACATTCGCGACGACGGCGGATTGTTGCCCCTTCATCAGTTGCACGGGAGTCTATAACCTTACTCTCTGTGTGACCGCAAAACAAACATCTCATAATTTCCCCTCCAAAACTAAGGATTAATCCATATTCTTATATTTATCAAGAACCTTTTCAATTCTTCCGATTGGATTTAATAATGTGCTGATTGAACGCTCAGCGTTAAGCTCGCTTATAATAAGAGCAATATACTTTGACATATCAACCTGCTTATACCAAGGCTTATCTAAAAGGCCCGGTCTTGAATAGATAAGGTTTGTTGTAAAGATTGCATCAATAATGCCATCTTCATAAGCCTTGTCAAACTTATCAAAACCTTCTGTGAAGAGACCGAAAGTTGAGAAAACAACAACTTTTTTAGCCTTTCTCTTTTTAAGTTCTTTCGCAACATCAATCATAGAGTCGCCGGATGCAATCATATCGTCAACAACAATAACATTCTTGCCCTCAATGTCAGAGCCTAAGAATTCGTGAGCAACGATTGGGTTCTTTCCGTCAACAACCTTTGAATAATCTCTTCTCTTATAGAATGTTCCAAGGTTCATTCCAAGAACGGATGAATAATACATACATCTTGACATAGCACCTTCATCGGGAGATACGATCATGGTGTTTTCTTTATCTAAAATAATGTCTTTGTCATATCTTAAACAAGCTTTAATCATCTGATATGTAGGCTGGATATTTTCAAAACCGCTAAGAGGAATAGCGCTCTGAACTCTTGCGTCATGAGCATCAAATGTAATGATATTCTGAACGCCCATATTTATAAGCTCTGTTAAAGCCATAGCGCAGTCTAAGGATTCTCTCGCCATACGCTTATGCTGTCTGCCTTCATAAAGCATTGGCATAATAACAGTAAGTCTCTTTGCCTTTCCACCGATTGCAGAGATATATCTTTTAAGGTCCTGGAAATGGTCATCAGGGCTCATTGGAACTTCCTGACCATACATTTTATAGGTCTGACCATAGTTGAAAACATCGGCGATAATATAAATATCGTGGCTTCTCACAGATTCAACGATGCTCGCCTTTGCTTCTCCTGTGCCGAATCTTGTAGCTTTAACAGGAACTAAAAAGGTATCAAGCTCAACATCTTCATTGAACTTTTTAAGATAATAGTTTACCCTTTCGCTAAACTCCTCTCCGCCTCTGAGTGACATTACACTAAGCTTGCCTAAGTTATAGGACTCAACAGTTGATTTCATGTTTCTTCTCCTTTTATTTATGTTGTGAAAGTAAATTATATCTGATATCCCAAAGCTTCTGGGACATATCTACATAGTATTCATGGGGGTTTTCAAAACGCTTTACTTCCTCCCAAATTTTATCCACTTCTTCTTTGCAGTAGTTTCTTATTTCATCAAGACTCGGGGAGTCATATACACACTTGCCACCCTTAAAAATCTGCACCATGAGTTCTTTTGCCGTAAAGTTTGTTACGGTTTTTCTCTTCCATGTGTTATTAGGATCAAAAATTTCATAACTTTCGCCCTCAATCTTCTCGTCCGGAAGAGTTAGAACATCAGCAATAGCCATTCCCGTTTCGTTTGAGAATAGTCTGTAAACCTTTTTAAAGCAAGGGGTTGTTATCTTGGCAACATTTTCGCTTACCTTTATTTTAGGCACAATTTCTCCGCCCTCTTCAACGGCAACGAGTTTATAAACTCCACCGAAAACAGGTTCGGATTTAGAGGTTATAAGTCTTTCCCCTACTCCAAAGGAATCAACCTTTGCCCCCTGTTTTAAAATATCCTGAATGATATGTTCGTCAAGGGAATTGGATGCAACAATTTTAACATCGGAATATCCTGCTTCGTCAAGCATAACTCTTGCTTTTTTAGAAAGGTAGGTTATATCTCCGCTGTCAATTCTTATTCCCGCAGGTCTTTTACCCATTGGCTTTAACACTTCGTCAAAGGCACGGATTGCATTTGGAACACCAGATTTTAAAACATTATAGGTGTCAACCAGAAGCGTGCAGGAATCGGGATAAGTTTTCGCATAGGCGCAAAACGCCTCAAACTCCGTATCAAAAGACTGCACCCAGCTATGAGCCATTGTTCCGAGAGCCGGAACAGAAAACATTTTATCTGAAATAGTGCAGGCAGTTCCAACTGCTCCGCCGATATAGGCAGCTCTTGCACCGTAAATTGCCCCGTCATAACCTTGGGCACGACGAGAGCCGAATTCCATAACAGGTCTTCCTTCTGCTGCACGAACAATTCGATTGCATTTTGTAGCGATAAGGCTCTGATGATTTATAGTAAGAAGAATCATAGTTTCAATGAACTGAGCCTGAATAAGAGGTCCTCGGACCGTAACAATAGGCTCGTTAGGGAAAATCGGAGTTCCCTCAGGGATTGCCCATACATCGCATTCAAATTTAAAATTTTCAAGATACTTTAAAAATTCATCCGAGAAAATACCTTTTTTTCTAAGATAATCTATATCATCTTTTTCAAACCTAAGATTTTTAAGATATTCAACAAGTTGTTCAACG
>JAZSPE010000045.1:0-9430 GCA_045537265.1 Clostridia bacterium
ATCATTTTTATTTTATAATTAAAGGCATCTTTTGGCGAAGCGATAACGGCTTCCTTTCCATCAATATAAACCTCGCCCTCATCCGGTGTATAGATTCCGGAAATCATATTCATAAGAGTTGTCTTTCCGCTTCCGTTTTCGCCAAGAATAGAAAGAATTTCACCCTTATTAACAGTAAGGTTTACGCCTTTGTTTGCAACAACGCTTCCAAAGCTTTTGGTGATATTTTTAAGCTCAATTGCAACAGCTCCCACACTATCACTCCTTTAACAGATGTAAAATTCATTTAACTATATAATTATACCAAATCAGATTTTTTTCGTCAATATTTTTTTATTATAAAAAATGAAGCGGAGAAAACTCCGCTTCACTATTTTGTCGCAATATTATTTAATTGTGATACCATCGATATCGATATCAAAGTATGGTGCGCTACGGAACTTAGATTCCATAAATACGCCATCTTCGATAACTTCTGTATCAGGTGTGAAAGCTGCATCAGAATCAACATCTGCTAAGTAAGATGTAAGCTTTTCGCCCTTAACTGTGAATGTAGCAGTATCAAATACCTTGATTTTGCCGTCGATAAGGCCCTGCTTAACTTCTTCAAGCTTAGCTTCTGTACCCTTTGCTGCAACCTTGTCGTTAAGACCCATGATCTGAACAACATCATCAGCTAAACCACCGCAGAAATCCTGTGTGATAGCTTCGCCTTCAAGTGTAGCTGTGATAATGTGCTTGAAGTATGGTGCCCAGTTAATCTTAGAAGAAATGAGAGCTGTGTTTGGACCCCATTCTCTTGTATCTAAGTTGTAAGCAACATTAGGAATACCAGCTTCTTCACAAGCCTTTGGAGCACCCTCAGAGTCAGCATGCTGGCTGATGAGAACGCAGTTATCAGCGATTAAAGCGTTAGCAGCTTCTTTTTCAAGAGCTATATCAAACCAAGAGTTTGTAAATTTAACACTCATTGTAGCTGTTGGGCAAACACTTCTTGCGCCGAGGAAGAAAGATGTGTAACCGGACTTAACTTCAGCGTATGGGTAAGCACCAACATAACCGATCTTAGCCTGGTCAGGAGTGATCTTTCCGCTTTCGATCATTTCGTTAAGCTTTAAACCAGCAGCGACACCTACAAGATATCTGCCTTCGTAGATAGAAGCAAATGCGTTGTAGAAGTTAGGAAGGTTTTCAGTGTGAGCGTTTGTTCCTGTAGCGTGACAGAACATAACTTCAGGGAATTCCTTAGCAGCCTGAACCATAAAGCTTTCATGACCAAAGCTGTCAGCAAATACGATATCGCAACCAGCTTCAGCAAGTTCAGCAGCAGCTTCGTAACATTCGTTACCTTCAGGAATGTTAACCTTGATCATAACCTGATCATCAGAAAGGCCTAATTCCTTCGTAACAGCCTTAGCAGCATCTAAGAAGTTCTTGTCGTAAGTTGAATTTTCGTCATGTAAGAAAATAAAACCAACTTTGAAGTCTTCATCAACTGCTTTGTCATCGCAAGCTGTGAATAAACACATAGAAGCTGCAAGTGCAATAACTAAAATAAGTGATGCAATTTTCTTGAACATTTCAAGTTCCTCCATTAAATATTTAATATTTTCATGTTCCAAAAAAGAACACACCCTTATTATATAATATTTATTCTCATTTTTCAACAAATTTAACAAACTTATTTTGACAAATTTTCAATTTTCTTTTTGTTAAAAATATACAATTGCTCCCACACCGTAAAAAAATATTTGATTTTTCCCTATTTATGTGTTATTATTCAATGAGTAATCTTTTTTAGGCAGGTGCAAGAATAATGGCAGAGAGATATTATCAACCAGAAATCGAAACTATGCCGGTTGACAAAATTAAGGAACTTCAATCGGAAAGACTGGTTAAGCAGGTAAAACATGTATATGACAATGTGCCATATTACCGCAATATGATGGACGAAAAAGGCGTAAAGCCTGAGGATATACGCGGAATTCAAGATTTACATAAACTTCCGTTTATCACTAAAGCTGACCTTCGTGAAGCTTACCCAACAGGGCTTTTGGCAAAACCTTTGTCGGAATGCGTAAGAATTCACTCAACATCCGGAACAACCGGAAAGCGAGTTGTTGCTTTTTATACTCAGCACGATATTGACCTTTGGTATGATTGTTGTGCAAGAGCAATTATGGCTACAGGCGGAACAAACGAGGATGTTTGTCAGGTCTGCTACGGATACGGACTTTTTACAGGCGGTTTAGGGCTTGATGGCGGTTCCCATAAGGTAGGCTGTCTCACCCTTCCAATGTCATCTGGAAACACCGACAGACAAATTCAGTTTATGATGGATTTAAAAGCAACCATTCTTTGCTGCACTCCTTCATATGCTGCTTATATTGCAGAGAGTTTAAAGGAAAAAGGCTATAAACCCGAAGACAACTGCTTAAAAGCAGGAATATTTGGAGCTGAGCCATGGACAGAAGAAATGCGCCGTGATATTGAAAAATCTCTCGGCATAAAGGCTTATGATATCTACGGTCTGACAGAGCTCAGCGGACCCGGTGTGGCCTTTGAATGTAGCGAACAAAAGGGAATGCATATAAACGAAGACCATTTTATTGCAGAAATAATCGACCCGGATACCGGCGAAGTTTTACCGGAGGGCAGTGAAGGCGAGCTTGTTTTCACATCTCTTACAAAAGAAGCCTTCCCTCTTCTTCGTTATCGCACTCGTGACATCTGTGTCTTGTCAAGAGAAAAATGTTCTTGCGGAAGAACATTTATAAAAATGGCTAAACCGATGGGACGAAGCGATGATATGATGATTGTAAGAGGCGTAAATGTATTCCCGTCACAAATTGAATCAGTTTTGATGACCGAGGGGTATTCTTCCAATTATCAGATCATTGTTGATAGAGAAAATAATGTTGATACTTTTGATGTTAATGTTGAACTTTCCCCAGAAATGTTCTCCGATACCGTTAAGGATATTACAGACAGAGAGAAAAAGCTTGCTAACGCTATGAAAGGAATGCTTGGCATCAACCCGAAAGTTCACCTTGTTGCTCCAAAATCAATCACCAGAAGCGAAGGTAAAGCTGTTCGCGTAATTGATAAGAGAAAATTACATTAATTTAAAAAGGAGAGATTATTATGGCTATCAGTCAACTTTCAGTTTTTGCTGAAAACAAACCGGGCGTTTTGAGTGAAATTACTCATGAACTTGCAAAAGCAAACATCGATATCCGCGCTATGTCCATAGCAGACACATCGCATTTCGGTATTTTCCGTCTTATTGTAGATGATATAGAAAAAGCCAGAACAGTTCTTACAGAGGCAGGATTTGTTGTTGCTAAAAACCATGTTATAGCTGCTGCTGTCCCTGATTCTCCGGGAGCTCTTACTAACATTATGAATCTGCTTTCTGATAATAAAATAAACATTGAATATATGTATGCTTTCATTACAGTATCGAAAAAATACGCATATGTTGTTTTAAGAGTTCCGGACAGAGAGGCTGCAACAAAGCTTCTTGAAGAAAACGGAGTAATTCTGGTATCAGACGAAGATATTAAAAAACTTTAAATTTAAAAACGGTTGCCTTTTGGCAACCGTTTTCTTATGCTTTAAATAATGTTCCTGTTTCTTTCCCTTCAATTATGTCATAAAGATTTTCAATTCTACCGCCATTTGCAATAATCATATCAATTCCGTTTTTCATAACAATTTCTGCTGCGTGGAGCTTAGTTTTCATCCCGCCCGTTCCTCTTCTTGTTCCTTCTCCGCCTGCAACAGCTAAGATACTATCATCAATATTTTTAACAACGGGAATAATTTTTGCATCAGGATTTTCAGAGGGGTTGCTGTTATAAAGACCGTCAATATCCGAAAGGATAACAAGAAGGTCGGCGTCAATTAAAACGGAAACATAGGCAGATAGGGTATCGTTATCGCCAAATTCAAGTTCTTCCGTTGAAACAACATCGTTTTCGTTGACAATAGGAATAACTCCATATTCAAGCATTGTCATAAAGGCATTCTTGGTATTGTTATATTTCTGCTCATTATCAAAAACATATTTTGTAAGAAGAACTTGGGCAGCGTTGTATCCATATTCTGCGAAGAATCTGTCATACATTGAAACAAGGCTTGCCTGACCAATTGCGGCAAGAGCCTGTTTTTTTCTTATTTCTTCCGGCTTATTTGGAAGAGCAAGTTTGCCTACTCCTGCGCCAACAGCACCACTGGATACTAAAACAACTTCGTTTCCACAGTTAACAAGTTCAGAAACAACCCGAACAAGTTTTTCCATTTGTCTTATATTAATTTTGCCGTTTTCATGGGTTAAAGTTGATGTTCCAACCTTAACGACTATCCTCTTTTTTTTCATAGTAATTACCCCATTTCCTTTGCATTTTAACATATTCTCTTGCAATTTGTCAATAAGAGATATATAATAAGTATAGGTTTCGGAGGATTTTATGGAAATTGGAAATATAACTTTGGAAAACAATCTAATATTGGCACCAATGGCAGGAGTTACCGATAAGGCGTTTCGCAATATTGTCAAGCCTTTCGGGGTTGGGCTTATGTATACCGAAATGGTCTCAGGTAAGGGCCTCATGTATAAAAATAAGAAAACCCAGCGCCTTTTGGACATCGAAGAGAGCGAAGGAATTGTTGCTACTCAGCTTTTTGGCCACGACAGCGAAATTTTAGCCGAAACCGCTAAACTGGCAGAAGAAAACGGTGCAATGATAATCGATATAAATATGGGTTGCCCTGCTCCTAAAATCGTTAATAACGGAGACGGCTCTGCCCTTATGAAAAACCCTGACCTTGCAGGAGAAATAATTAAAACTGTTAAAGATGCAATTTCCATCCCTTTAACCGTTAAATTCAGAATGGGTTGGGACGAAGAGAACATAAACGCAGTGGAATTTGCAAAAATTGCAGAAAATAGCGGCGCAGACGCCATAACCATACACGGCAGAACCCGTAAGCAGTTTTACAGCGGAAAAGCAAATTGGGACATAATTAAAGCTGTAAAAGAAGTCGTTTCTATCCCGGTTGTGGGGAATGGAGATATTGTTGACGGAAAATCAGCAAAGCATATGCTTGAATATACCAATTGTGACGGAATTATGGTTGGCAGAGGAGCTCAGGGAAATCCCTGGATTTTCAGTGAAATAGCTGAATACTTAAAAACCGGCATGCCTCTTCCGCCTCCGACTCTGTCCGAAAGAATAGAAACTATGCTTTCTCATCTTGATTTACTTATTAAATATAAAGGAGAGCATATAGGAATTTTAGAGGCAAGAAAGCATATGGCCTGGTATTTAAAAGGTGTCCACGGCGGAGCACCTCTTAGAGTAGAGATCAACAAGGCAACCACAGAAAAAGAAATGAAAGACATTATTTTTTCCGTTGCCGAAAAGATAAAAGCATAATTTAGAAAGGTGGCAGTTTTATGGCAGATAAATGCAAAGCATACAAAACTTCAATAGGCGGTCAGGCTGTTATGGAAGGTGTTATGATGCGAGGACCTGAGTCTATCGCAACAGCTGTCAGAAAGCCTGATAAAGAAATTATAATAGATAAACAACCTATCGGTAATGCTCGGAAAAGCAAGATTGCGAAACTTCCTATTATAAGAGGTTGTGTTAATTTTATTGACAGTATGGTTATCGGAATTAAAGCTCTTATGTTTTCCGCAAAATTTTTTGATGTTGACGACGAGGGAAACGAAATTACCGAAGAACCAAGTAAATTTGAAAAATGGCTTAACGAAAAATTAGGCTCCGAAAAGGCCTTTGATGTCCTTATTTATATTTCGGTGGCATTATCCGTTTGCCTTAGCGTTGGACTTTTTATGCTTCTTCCTGCTTATCTTGCAGGTTTTGTTGAACTGTTTTCAGATAGTCACACTCTTTATATCGCAACAGAAGGCGTTGTAAGAATAACACTTTTTGTTCTTTATCTTGTTTTAGTTTCTCAGATGAAGGACATTAAGAGAGTGTTTATGTATCACGGTGCAGAACATAAGTCAATTCATTGCTACGAACATGGAGAAGAACTTACAGTTGAAAATGTGAGAAAGCACACAAGACTTCATCCGAGATGCGGAACAAGTTTTTTGCTTATTGTTATGGTTATAAGTATTGTCCTTTTCTTCTTTATAAGATTTGACAACATATTCTTGAAGCTTCTTGCAAGACTTGTTTTGATTCCTCTTGTTGCAGGAATTTCTTACGAAATTATTAAATTCGCCGGAAGACACGATAACTGGTTTACCAAAATCATAAGCTATCCGGGAATGCTTTTCCAACATGTAACGACTCGTGAGCCTGACGATTCTCAGATTGAAGTTGCAATAGCGTCACTTATGGCGGTAATCCCCGAGGAAAAAGGTAGCGACCAATGGTAAAACTTAGTGATTTACGCAAAGAATTCTATGCTTTATCCCTTGACCGTCTTGACACGGATGTTATCCTTACAGAGACTCTCAAAATAGATAAAAGCAAGCTTTTTTCAGATTTTTATGTATCTGAAGCTGAGGAAAAATTAATACGGGAAAATATAAAAAGACTCCTTACGGGAGAACCTGTTTCCTATATCATAGGTCATAGAGAATTTATGTCTCTTGATTTCAAAGTAAACTCCTCTACTCTTATTCCGTGAGCTGACACAGAAATTCTGGTTGAGGAGCTTATAAAAATATATGGGGGCAAAAAACCTTTTATTTTTGAAATCGGAACAGGCTCGGGGTGTATCCCCGTAAGCCTTGCATATTATATTAAAGATGCCCATATTGTTTCCTGCGATATTTCCGAAAGGGCAATCGAAACCGCCAAAGAAAACGCCAAAATCAACGGTGTTTCTGACAGGGTTACCTTTATTGAACATAATATTTTATATGGCTTTCCATCACTTGAAGAGGCACCTGATTGTATCGTTTCAAACCCCCCATATATTGAAAGCGATATTATAAAAACATTAGACGATAATGTGAAAAAATTTGAGCCTCTATCCGCTCTTGATGGCGGGGCCGACGGTCTTGATTTTTATCGTAGTATAATAAAAGAAAACCCTCTGAAAAAGGGCGGAGTTCTAGCCTTTGAAATAGGTTATAATCAAGTAAAGAGTGTCTCCTATTTAATGGAAAATGATTATACTGACATTCGCATAATAAAAGACTTAGGCGGCAACGATAGAGTAATTACAGGCATAAAAAAATGAGCTTAACGCTCATTTTTTTTATATATTTTTTTAGTCAGATAAATCCCAAATGCTGAAGCGATCAGACCAAGGGCAATTCCCCCTAAGATATCGCTGGGGAAATGCACAAACAGATAAAGTCTTGAAAAAGCTATCAAAATTGCAATAATAAGGGCGAAAACTCCTTCTTTCTTATGGAAATAAAGAATACAACTTGCACCTGCAAAAGATGAAAAAGTATGTCCTGACGGGAAGGAGAAATCTGTTGGCATCGCAATAAGCAACTTAACACTTTCGTCAATCCAGCAAGGTCTTTCTCTTGCAATAAGGTTTTTAAGTATTCCATTTCCTGCTATAAGGCAGAAAATTAAGGCAATAAGAATGGAAATTCCGCATTTGCGATATTTTCTAAACGCCGTCATAACAAGGCCTATAACAATCCATATTGCACCGCTGTTACCAATGAAGGAAACAAATGTCATAACGGCATCCAAAACTTCATTGCGTAGGTTTTGTATCATATGTAAAATATCGAATTCAAATCCCATAACAAACCCCTATTAAAATAGATTTTAATTTTTGAGGCTGTGTATCGGGGCAGGAATTCTTCCGCCACGATTTATAAATTCCTGACTGGAGAAATTATGAACAGGCATAATAGGTGCTTCCCCTAAAAGTCCGCCGAACTCAACTGTTTCTCCTACCTTTTTGCCAACCGCAGGAATAATTCTTACAGCCGTTGTCTTCTGGTTTATCATACCGATTGCCATTTCGTCTGCAATTATTGCAGAAATTGTTTCTGCCGGAGTGTCTCCCGGAATTGCAATCATATCAAGACCAACAGAGCAAACGCAGGTCATAGCTTCAAGTTTATCAAGGGAAAGTGCGCCACACTTAGCCGCCGCAATCATTCCTGCATCTTCACTTACAGGAATAAAAGCTCCGCTAAGACCACCAACATATCCTGACGCCATAACTCCACCCTTTTTAACAGCATCGTTAAGGAGAGCAAGAGCAGCGGTTGTTCCGTGGGTTCCGCACTTTTCAAGACCCATTTCCTCTAAAATATAGGCAACGCTATCTCCGATTTCAGGGGTAGGTGCTAATGATAAATCAACTATACCAAAAGGCACTCCGAGGCGCTTAGAGGCTTCCTGAGCAACAAGCTGGCCCATTCTTGTAATTTTAAAAGCAGTCTTTTTGATAGTATCAGCAACAACGCCGAAATCCTGACCTTTAACCTGTTCAAGAGCGCTTTTAACAACCCCTGGTCCGCTTACACCAACATTAATAACACTGTCTCCTTCGCCTACGCCGTGAAAAGCGCCTGCCATAAACGGATTATCCTCAACGGCATTAGCAAAAACAACAAACTTAGCGCAACCGAAAGAATCCCTGTCGGCTGTAAGGTGAGCGGTTTGTTTAATAATTTCTCCCATCTTTTTAACGGCATCCATATTTATTCCAGCTTTTGTTGTTGCAACCCCCACTGATGAACAAACTTTTTCGGTTGTCGCAAGAGCCTCAGGGATAGAATTGATCAAAATCTCATCTCCCTTTGAAAACCCCTTATGAACAAGAGTAGAAAAACCGCCTATAAAGTTAACACCTGTCGCTGTTGCGGCACGGTCCAAGGCTTTTGCAAAACATACATAATCTTTTGCATCACTTGCCCCTGCCACCATAGAAATCGGTGTAACGGAAATTCGCTTATTTATAATCGGAATACCAAGCTCATCGCTTATGTCGTTACCTGTTTTTACAAGATTTTCGGCATAGCGTGTTATTTTGTCATAAATTTTATCGCAGGATTTCTGAGCAGAAAAATCTGCACAATCAAGAAGAGAAATCCCCATTGTGATAGTTCTTATATCAAGGTGTTCATCCTTAATCATTTTTATTGTTTCAAATATTTCGTTTGTGTTAATCATTATACCCTCCGCGAAGAAACTGACAAAATTTAAATTCTGTGCATACTTCTGAAAATTTCTTCGTGTTGAATTTTGATTTCAACACCGAGTTCCTCGCCAATTTTAGTAAGCTCATTAGAAATATCAGCAAACTTATTTTCAGCCTCCGCCATATCAACAAGCATAACCATAGTGAATAAATCCTGCATAATAGTCTGGTTTATATCAAGAATATTTATATTGTTTTCAGAAAGACAAGAGCTTACCTTTGCAATAATCCCCTTTTTGTCAATTCCCATAACAGTTACAAT